>JALRCC010000196.1 GCA_023257495.1 Rugosibacter sp.
GGCCATGCCCTCTATCTCATTTTGGACGTATGGGCTCTGAATCCAGCGCCACAAAAACTCAGCATTTAGCCGCACCGGGCGGACCACCGTTACATGAGAATCAGCCACCAGCCCAGCTTTATCGAGCTCTTCTGGAACCAAACAGGCGCGACCGATTGTTCCAGTACCTGTTGAGTTCCAGAGAAGATCGTCCTTTCTCAGAAACCGCACGGGTTCATATTTATCTAGCGACTCTGCTGCAATATACCGAGCTGGCTCAAGATCTAAACCATACCAACGAACGCACTTTTGGGAGATAACTCGATAAGGCGAATAATCTGCGTAAGCTGGCCCCTTGCCTCTCTGAATGTATGAAGTAATTTCGCCCAGTCTTGCCCATCTCCATCCCTGCGGCAGCGCAAATGCAATTTCGTCAGCCTCAATTACTGGCAATGGCTTCGGTGCCTTGATTTCGCCGTCTCGCCAGCGCCGACTTTTCTCGGCTTCAATCGCTTTCATCAGTTCACTGGCAGGCGGGTCACTGGGATCTTGCGGCACTAACTTGCCCTGCATCGCCAGCGTGAGAATCAGCTCACGCAGCCTCTTGATGCCGTCGGGCGCGGAAAAGGCAGTATCGAAATGTTGCTCCAACAATTCCATTACTTGCCCCCGAGTGCCTGCATCAGTTCCGCCTTGAGGGCGTTTTGTGCGGCGGCGAGCTGGCGAGTGATTTCCTGATATTCATTCATCAAGTCTTCAGGCTTGTCGTGCTTCACCGCTACTTGATGGGGATTCTTGCAGTCAAGGTTGTAGTTGTTTGCGGAAATATCCTTGGCTGATACCTTCCAGGCATGCTGGGTTGTCTTGCGTCCTTTGCGTGTCGCGCCGCCCCACCATTTCTTTTCCAGGTCGAACTCGGCAATGGTCAGGGGCTTGGAGCGGGAATAGGACTTGTAACCGTCCGGGTAGGGGTGCTCGAAGAACCATACGTCTTGCGTCGGCTGCCCTTTCTCGAAGAAGAGCAAGTTTGTCGCAATGCTGGTGTAGGGCGCGAAGACACCCTTTGGCAGGCGCACGATGGTGTGCAGGTTGAACTCTTCCAGCAGCTCGCGCTTGAGGTTGGTCTTGGTGCCTTCGCCGAACAGAAAGCCGTCGGGCAACACCACGGCGGCGCGGCCAGTGTCGTGCTTCAGCAAGTGCATGATCAGTGCCATGAACAGATCGGCGGTTTCGCGAGTCTGGTACTTGCGCGGAAAATTGTTCTCGATGCCGTCCTCTTCCATGCCGCCGAAAGGCGGGTTGGTGATGACGATGTCGACCCGGTCTTTGGGGCCGTAATCCTTGAGCGGGCGGCTCAGGGTGTTGTCGTGGCGGATGTTGCTGGGCACATCGATGCCGTGCAGCATCATGTTGGTCATGGCCAGCATATGCGGCAGTGGCTTCTTTTCCACGCCGTGGATACTGGCTTGCAGGGTGTTGCGATCTTCGTTGTTCTTCACCTGACGATTGAGATGTTCGATGGTGCAGGTGAGAAAGCCGCCGGTACCGCAGGCCGGGTCGAGCACACTTTCGCCCAGTTTCGGGTTGAGGATGTCGACCATGAACTGGGTAACGGCACGCGGGGTGTAGTACTCGCCCGCATTGCCGGCGGATTGCAGATCGGCAAGAATTTTTTCGTAGATGTCGTTGAACAGGTGACGGTCGGACGATGAGTTGAAGTCGACATCGTCCTCGATGGTGTTGATCACCTGCCGCAGCAGGTGGCCGGATTTCATGTAGTTGTAGGCATCCTCGAACACTGCGCCCACCACACGCCCGTGTGTAGTTACTCCGGCCTTGGTGGCCAGTTGCTTGAGCGATGGGAAGAGTTCGTTATTGACGAAGTCAATCAGCTCCTCGCCGGTGATGCCTTCCGCATCCTTTGCCCAGTTGCTCCAGCGGAAGCGATTTTGCAGTGGCGATTTGTAGCCGGGAATGGTGACCTGCCACTCCTGTTCCTTGTCGTCGAAGATTTTCAGGAACAGCAGCCAGACGATCTGGCTGATGCGCTGGGCATCGCCATCGACGCCGACATCCTTGCGCATGATGTCCTGAATGGTCTTGATGAGTGTGGCGATTGACATGACTACATGACTCCAATGCGTGTCTGTTATGCGGTGTAGAGCGCCTGTTCAAGTTCTTGCAGGGCGCGATGGTACTGGTCCAGCCCGCCAAAGCTGCGAATGATTTCGATAGGGGTGCCGAACTGGGTAAACGGCGCAATGGTGAGAATCTGCGTCTCCTCAATCGGCCCGACGCCTTCGTCGGCGTATTTGTCCAGCAAGGCGTCGAGTACGCGGCGTGCCTGCTCGCCGTAGCGGGTGAAGTAGTCTCGCTTCCTGACCTGCTCGGCCCGTTCTTTCCGGGTCAGCGGCGGCTTATCCCAGGCAACGTGACAGACGAGATCGAAGGGGTCGCAATCTCGCCCAACCTCATCCGCCAAGGCTTCGAAGAAGATGCCTTCGTTGGCAAGTTCGTCAATGACGGCCTGCTTCTTGTCGGCTCTGCTCCAGCGACGCAGGAATTCATCTCGCGAGGTGAATTCCCTGGCCAGCGCCTTGCGGGTGTAATCCTTGAGCGATTCGGTAATCAACTTGCCGCTGGCGTCGAAATACTGCACCCGCTCGGAGGCCACCTTGACCTCGACGTTGGCCACGACATAGCGGCGCACGCCTGAGCCTTCTTCGCCCGCGCCGGGCTCGGCGACGCCCGTCCATTCGGCGTTCTCATCCGTTGCCGGATAGGTAAGGCCTTCGGCAGGATTTTCGTCGTCGATGTCATCCGGCGGCACCGGTGAATCATCCGGGTGCTTGGGCTCGTAGATTTGCACCGGGTCGCCGTCAAAGTCCGGATCGGCAAACAGCTCGGTGGCCTTCTTGAAATCGATGATGGTGAAGTAGTACTTGTCGTAGTCCTCGTTGATGCGAGTGCCACGCCCGATGATCTGCTTGAACTCGGTCATGGACTGGATGCGCTGATCCAGCACAATGAGCTTGCAAGTCTGCGCATCGACGCCCGTACTCATCAGCTTGGAGGTGGTGGCGATAACCGGATATCGACTCTCGGGAAAGATGAAGTTATCGAGTTCGGCCTTGCCCTCTTCGTTGTCGCCGGTGATGCGCATGATGTACTTGCTGTTCTGCGCGACCAGATCGCCGTTTTCATTCACCAGCGCCTGCCGCATGCGCTCGGCGTGATCGATGTTGTCGCAGAAGACAATGGTCTTGTCGAAGCGGTTAGTCTGCTTCAGAAACTCGCTGATTTTTTTGGCGACAAGCTCGGTGCGCTTTTCCAGCACTAGCGTCTTGTCAAAATCTCTCTGGTTGTAGATGCGGTCTTCGATTTCGTTGCCGTATTTGTCGACCATGCCTTTGTCGGGGCGCCAGCCGGCGAGGTCTTTGTCCAGGTCGATGCGCACCACCTTGTAAGGGGCGAGAAAACCGTCGTCGATACCCTGCCGTAGTGAATACGTGTAGATCGGTTCGCCGAAGTAGTCGATGTTGGAAACATCCTTGGTTTCCTTCGGTGTGGCGGTCAGGCCGATTTGCGTGGCCGACGAGAAGTATTCGAGGATTTCGCGCCAGGCCGAATCGGCGGCGGCACTCCCGCGATGGCACTCGTCGATTACGATCAGATCGAAGAAGTCGCGGCTGAACTGCTTGTAGATGTTGCGCTCTTCCTCGGTGCCGGTGACGGCCTGATAGAGCGACAGATAGATTTCATACGACTTGTTGGCCTGACGCTTCTGAATCTTGGTCATAGCCGAGCCGAATGGCTTGAAGTCGTTGGTCATGGTCTGATCGACCAGGATATTGCGGTCGGCCAAAAACAGAATTCGTTTTTTGGTTTTTGACTTCCACAAGCGCCAGATGATCTGGAAGGCCGTATAGGTCTTGCCGGTGCCGGTCGCCATGACCAGCAGAATGCGGTTCTGGCCTCTGGCGATGGCTTCAATGGTCTTATTGATCGCCAGAAGTTGGTAGTAGCGCGGCATTTTGTTGCTGCCGTCGCTGTGGTAATCCTGCGTGACCAGTTCGTTTTGCGCGCTGTTCAAGCCCTGATGCGTCGCCCACCATTGCCACAGGGTTTCAGCCGAAGGGAATTCGTGCAGGCCCAGCTCGCGTTCGAGAATGCCATCGGCAGCGATCTTGTTGTGAAACAGAAAACCGTCGCCATTGCTGCTGAACACGAAAGGCACCTGGAGCATTTCTGCGTACCCCAAGCCCTGCTGCATGCCATCGCCTACAGAGTGGCCGGCATCCTTCGCCTCGATAACGGCGATGGGCATATTGGGCTTGTAGAACAGAACATAGTCGGCACGCTTGTGCTGGGCGCGGGTGTGCAACTTGCCACGGACGATAATGCGACCCTTGGTCAACGGGAATTCTTCGCGCACTTGGGTAGCGATGTCCCAGCCCACAGCCTCAAGGGCCGGGGTGATGAATTTCGTACAGATGTCGCGTTCGCTGAGCTGGCGTTTGTCCATTTGGCATTACCTCATGGATCGGCTCATTGAATACTCAAAGTCGTTTGCCGTGTCCCACTTGAATTCGTCGACTTGGATCAAGCTATTGATATGAGCCAAACAAAGAGTGTTGTAAAAACAATTTGTTAGCCAACAATCCAGGCCGCTATGCGCATTGTTTTGGCTCAGGGTTAGCAGATAGACCCAATCTTGAGCCAAGTTATGGGAGGCGGTAACGTGTACCACTGAGCACCCCCTCCTGTACTAGCTTGCCGTCTTGGACGAGTTGTCCGACGCCCCTTCGGATGCGTGAACGCGCGATTTCCAGACCGATACGCTGATGGATATCGCCCATTTTGGTATTTGGGTAGCGCCCCACATCCTCCACGATCAAAGCCAGCAGTCGGTGCGGCTCAATACGTTTGAGGGTAGTGCCGCCGACAAAGTCCAGGCTGCGTAGTAGGCTCGGATCGACAAAATACCGAGTGGCCTGGGTGCGCCCGGCACTTAGTATCAGTTGCCAGTTCAGCAGACGATTGAGCCAGGGTTGAAGGGCGTCGACGTTGGGCAGATCCAGCGTGGTAGTCAATTCTCGGGCTGTTAATGCATCGTGCTGAGCCAATAGACCCAGGGCAATACGCTCACGTTGGGTGAGTTGGTAGGTCTCATCAGCCTTGGCGATAAAATCGATCACTTCTGGCTTCAGGATGCGGCGGCGCACGGTGACCTGTACTCGGTCGTGCATCTCGACTAATTCAGGTGCTGGACGGCCTTGCGAGAGCAGCACCTCGAAGATCTTGTCGAAACCACTGCCTTCTCGTTCCATCAATTTCAGGTCGTGGAACAGGCGAGCTAGATGCTCGTTGCGACGCACAGTAGTGTGCAGCACGTTCTGTGGCGTCACACCCAGCGGCAACGGGCCGGGATTAACCACCTCTAGTCGGTCGGGGTGCAGATTTAGGAAAATGTCGCCTCGTTGGGTGTAGGGGCGGTGCACCAGGGCGTTAACCAGCAATTCACGTACAACGATTTCATCGAAGGCTGGGACGTTCTGTCGGTACAGGCCGTCAGGCAGTTCGTAGCGCTCGCGGAAATCAGGCACCTCCTGCCAGACAGCCTCGATCAGTTCGATTGGATTAAGGGTGTGGTCATCCCAGACCAGTTTATTGACTTTCTGGCCCTGCTCGTCGTACTTGATGAACTGAATGACTGGTGCCGTGGTCAGTTGTGCGCGGTGGAACTGCCGCCCAAGACAGAGGATGCCCAAGTTGGTAAGGTGCGATCCCTGTGCCAGCTGGTAGTGATCCAACAGTTCGTCATCGCTTTTTTCTTTGACCGAGGACTTGACTCGGTCGGATGCCCGCAGCGACTGCGCCAGCCTGCCGAATTTGGCCAAGTCGAGGTCGGCACGTGGGATGCACAGGGCAGTCTGTGTTTCCCAAGGCAAGGCGCTGCGTTCCGTAGCCAAGCGCATCACATCGTCGCCGGTGATGGGTTTGCTCTGGTCTGCAATGCGCAGGAAGTAGCGGCCATCGGTGGTAGAAGCTACTGCCATTGAGCGTGGAATCGTGAGTTCAATGAATTGCCCGTCATTCGGTGCCGTAACGATGCGGGGTAGCACCGTTACATTGACCGTGCGTTCAGCCATTTTTCGCCGCAACGTATCGGGGAGATCAGTAGGAACTCGTTGATCGGCGGGAGGGTGGTCCTGGCCATCCTCTATGCCGAGCAGTAACCTGCCGCCCGTTGCGCTAGCAAAGGCGACACAGTCTTTGGCCAATTCGTTCCAGTCCGCGTTCTTGCCAACGACCGCACGCAAGGATTTCTGGTCGAGAAGCTGTCCTTCCAAACTCAAATACTGCCTCCCCTAATTCCTTTCATCGGTTCTTGCCACCTGACTCATCGACGGTGCCACCCGCAAGAGCCCATTCGCCCACCTCTGAAATCTTGAATTTCCATAGGCACCCAGTGCGTTGAGCCGACAAACTTTTACGGTCAATCCACCGATAGATCGAATCACGCGTAACGCCTAGGTGCTCGGTGATCTGTTCGACTGAAACCCACGGCTCGCATATCGCGGCCCCTAGATTTAACTGATCCGGTCGCATAAAGTCGTAATCGATAGCAAAGACTGCAATTTATCAGGTATAGCTGGAAGGAGCCACATTTTGATGCGAAGCGCATCGGGGTAGCTTGGCTTCCTGATCGAACAGAGCATTCATGGTGTTGTCATCAACCAATACAAGGAGCATTGCAATGGCAATGAAGGATGAAGGTCAAACTCACCGACACCCAAACCATTATCCTCAGTCCGTTGACCGGACGGCAACATCGAGCCCTTGTCGGCCAGTCTGCGCGGCGGATGCCGATGGCCAACACCAGCTCATCGACGCGATGCGTCACCCCGGCGGCCCCAAAAGTCGGCGCTGGTGACACGCCGAGAAGGCCGCTAAATCGAAGCCATTGCTAGCCCGGTGCTAGCCCGACCTAAATGTGAAAGCAGCCCTAAGTCTGTAGAACCGCTTGAATACTGGTGGTGATGGGGGGACTTGAACCCTCGACCTACGGATTATGAATCCGTCGCTCTAACCAGCTGAGCTACATCACCGTGCACAATGGTGCGAAGGGGCGAGATTATCCCTTTCGTACATCCTCCTTGTCAAGGAAGGCATGCGTGGGAGACAATCGCGGTATGGATTTTGATCTCGTGATTATTGGTGGCGGGCTCGCCGGACTCGCCTTGGTAGCGGCTTTACGCCGCTCTTCGTTGTCTGTGGCGCTGGTTGAAAACGCCGTGCCGGCATTCTCTAGCAAGGGCTCGGCAGATTGTTCTGCTACGTGGGATAGCCGGGTATATGCCATCAGTCCAGCGAATGCGCACTTTCTGGAGCAGATCGGCATCTGGCAACACCTTGATCACGCGCGCATGGAACCTGTGCATGCCATGCAGATTTTTGGCGATGGCAAAGGTCGGCTCGATTTTTCGGCTTATGACAGTGGCGTTGCCGAGCTGGCGTGGATTCTTGAGTCTTCGCTCATGCAGGCCGAGCTGTGGGAAATGGTCAAGCGACAAGGCAATCTCACTCTGTTTTGTCCGGCCTCAGCCCAAGCGCTGACATTGGATGAAACGGCAGCAAATCTCACCCTTGCCGATGGCCGCACCCTGCGGTCACGATTGATTGTTGCAGCTGATGGGGCGGATTCCTGGACGCGTAGCGCCGCAGGTATTGAGGTGGCATTCAAAAGCTACGACCAGCTGGGTGTTGTGGCCAATTTTGCGGCGGCGCTGCCGCATCGTGGCACGGCTTTTCAGTGGTTTCGCTCGGATGGCATTTTGGCTTGGCTGCCGTTGCCTGGCCAACAGCTATCGATGGTCTGGTCGACAGCGACTGCGCATGGTGAAGAATTACTCTCGCTGTCACCAAGCGCCTTGTGCGAACGAGTGGCCGCAGCGGGAGGACATACTCTGGGTGCGCTGGAACTTATCACCCCGCCGACGGCGTTTCCGCTGCGCCTGATGCGCGCGCCGCGCACAGTGCTGCCCCGCCTGGCGTTGGTGGGCGATGCCGCGCACACCGTTCATCCGCTATCCGGGCATGGTATCAATCTGGGTTTTCAGGATGTGCAGGCATTGGCGCATGCACTGCTTGCCGCGCCGATACAGGGTGATTGTGGCGACTTTTCTCTGTTGCGCCGTTTTGAGCGCGCGCGAAAAGAAGAGGTTTTTATGCTACAAACCGCTACCGATCATTTGCAGCGCTTGTTTGCTGTTCGTCGTGGGCCGTTGGTTGGCTTACGCAATGCGGGGCTGAACCTTACTAACCATTTGCCGGTCGTAAAGGATGCCTTGGTCCGTTATGCTTTGGCATCTTGATTTTTTCTGGAGAAATAATGAATAAAAAAACGATTGCTGTAACAGCGGTAGCCACCGTATTGGCTGGTTTTTCTATGGGTACGCTAGCAGGTGAGGCTGACGTTAAAAAAGCGATCGAAGCCAATGTAGGTAAAGTTGAAAAAATCAGCAAAGCACCCATTGCGGGCCTGTGGGAAGCGGTGGTTGATGGGCAGATTTTTTATGCCGATGACAAAGGCACTTATCTTCTGGCAGGCAATCTGATCGAAATTAAAACAGGCAAGAATTTGACGGCAGAGCGCCAATTCAACGCATTACCGCTTGATCTGGCGGTTAAGCAGGTGCGTGGTAACGGCAAAAATATCCTGGTCACATTTGAAGACCCTAACTGCGGTTACTGCAAAAAATTAGCGAAAGAATTGCAGTCGATCAAAAACATCACGACCTACACTTTTCTTTACCCCGTACTGGGGGAAGATTCCCTCGAAAAATCCAAAATGATCTGGTGTTCCGCCGATAAAGCCAAGGCATGGAGTGATTGGATGACCAACGCAAAGCCCCTGCCTGCCGCGCCAGCCAAGTGTGATACCGCCGGGCTTGAAAAATCAATAGCCTTGGGCCAGAAGCTGCGCATTAATGGCACACCAGCGATGTTCTTCGCAACGGGTGAGCGCGTCGGCGGCTATATTCCGGCAACAGAAATCGAAAAGCGCTTTAATGCCAAAGGGAGCTGATGACAATCGCGCTACGCTGTAAAAAGTAATCACCACCAGGGGAAGGGGGCGCTGGTCACCCGATAAAAATCGTGACTCAGCGCATACCCAGCACCGCAATCTTCACACCAGCGTTTGAGCTGCGTTTAAAAAGCGCTGCCTTAAAAAGAAGTTTCCCGTTCAGCGGATGCGCTGATTTTGTGGATGGTCAAGTCAGAGCCTTCAAATTCTTCTTCTGCATCAAGCCGAATACCGACCACTTTCTTGAGCACTCCATACACTACAAAACCACCCGCCAGCGCAATTGCACTACCCATGAGGGTACCAATGAGCTGACTGGGTAAGGCCACGCCGCCTCTACCACCCAGGGCGGTTGCACCAAAAATGCCCGCAGCGATCCCGCCCCAGGCACCACACAGCCCGTGCAGCGGCCAGACGCCCAGCACATCATCAATCTTCCAGCGGTTCTGCGTCAGGGTGAACATCACGACAAACAGCCCACCAGCGATGCTGCCCGTGACCAGTGCCCCGACGGGATGCATTACGTCTGACCCGGCGCAAACAGCCACCAGACCTGCCAAAGCACCGTTATGCACAAAGCCAGGGTCGTTTTTGCCAACCACTAGCGCTACCAGCGTGCCACCTACCATGGCCATCAGCGAGTTGAGCGCTACCAGGCCAGACACCTTATCCAGCGTTTGCGCGCTCATCACGTTAAAGCCAAACCAGCCGACAATCAGTATCCATGCGCCCAAGGCCAAAAATGGCACGCTGGAGGGCGGATGTGCCGCAATACTTCCGTCTTTGCCATAGCGTCCGCGCCGTGAGCCAAGCAATAACACCGCAGCTAGTGCTGCCCAACCACCCACGGCATGCACTACGACCGAACCGGCAAAATCATGAAATTCTGCGCCAAACTGCTGAGCCAGCCAGGCTTGAATCCCGAATGCATGGTTCCAGGCAATGCCTTCAAACAGCGGATACACAAAACCCACCAGGCAAAATGTCGCGGCAAGCTGCGGTTTGAATTTGGCACGCTCGGCAATACCACCGGAGATGATCGCCGGGATCGCCGCCGCAAAAGTCAGCAGAAAGAAAAATCGTGTGAGCTCAAAGCCGCTGCTTTGCGCCAGCACTTCGGCATTACTAAAAAAATGAACGCCATAGGCGATGCCATAACCGATAAAAAAATAAGCCAGGGTCGAAATTGAAAAATCCGCCAGAATTTTAACCAGCGCGTTGATCTGATTCTTTTTGCGTACAGTGCCCAGTTCTAAAAAAGCGAAGCCGGCATGCATCGCCAAAATCATGATAGCGCCCAGCAAAATAAACAAAACGTCAGCAGAGGTTTTCAATGGTTCCATACGGGAAGTCCTTTCATCAATGCACTAAAGTAAGGCAAAAAATGAAAATATGAAGCAAATAGCGTTCCCGTTAAAAAGTTATTATTTATCAGTAAGTTAATAAAATAAACTTGGTATTTGCGCTCCAAAATAGGGCTTATTGAAATAGATAAGCACTATTTTGGTGAAAATCGGCGTTGGTAATACGGTGCAAATTAGGCTGCCAATAAAAATTGGCTCACTTTGGTGCATCGTTAGGAGCAAAGCCTTTGGGCATAAGCACCCACAGGCGTCCTGTCTGACGCATTTTTCCGGCAACGTTACCCGCATCCGTGCCGCTACCCCAATAATAATCACCACGCACAGCCCCACGAATGGCTCCGCCCGTATCCTGCGCCAGCATCAGCCGGGCGAGTGACTGATCACTATTGGGTCGGGTTGTCACCAGCCAGACAGGGGCCCCCAAGGGGATATACCGGGGGTCAACCGCCAGGGAGCGTTCCGGCGTCAATGGAATACCCATGGCACCGAGCGGACCCTTGCCGGTCAAGGGGAGTTCACGAAAAAACACCATGCTGGGATTTTGGTTGAGCAGTTCATTCAAACGCTGCGGGTTCAGCCTCGCCCACTCTTTGATGCCTTGCATCGACGCCTGCTCTATCGTGATCTCGCCCTGATCAATCAACCAACGCCCGATCGATCGGTAAGGATGTCCATTTTGATCGGCATAACCCAGGCGGATGCGACTGCCATCACTCAATGCCACCTGGCCCGATCCCTGTACTTGCATGAAAAACAAATCGATCGCATTTGATACCCAGGCAACCACCTTTTGTGAGTGCTTGCTTTTCTGTTGATCCCAGTCTGCTCTGGCATAATAGGGAACAATTTTTTTACCCTCGAGTCGCCCGCGCAAGCGCAGATTTTTAAGCTCGGGGTAAAGCTCGGACAAATCTACCGTAATCAAATCGTCTGGCGGGCCATATACCGGATAAGGATTCTGCCTTGAAGGCTTGCGACTGCCCTGCAGCACCGGCTCGTAGTAGCCGGTGATCATTCCCGTCAGTGAACCATCTGCATTCACCATCATCCAGGGCTGAAACTGGGTTGTGAACCAGGCACGCAAAGCATCGGGGGTTTGCGTGCCTACCTTGCCCGCCGCAGCACACACAGGTTGCCATAACACTTGCTTGGCCAACACGCGGCAACTATCAACAAGCGCCGCCAGCGCTGGGGCAGGGTCATCTGTTTCCCAACCGGTTAAATCATCCCATTGTGCGGCTTGCATCGATGGCGCAGGAGGTTTGGGCACCGCAGAGGGCAGGGAAGCCTCGCTCGGCGGGTTCGTCGCACAGGCGGGCGTTGCCACGCACCACTGTGGTGCATTCACTGGAGGAGCCGTAGTCGTTGTGCAGTTAGTGAGTGCAAACGCCAGGCCGGTGATGGACAGGGAGATCAGAAGTCGTTTCATGAATCTGCTAAAGTTCGTCGCGTTAAAACCCAGAGTGTACCGATGACTGACTTTTCCCGCTTTCTTCTGCGCGCCGAAACACTGATTGATCGTCTTGAAGCCATCTTGCCGCCCGCCTTGCCGGTGACCGACTGGTCGGCCTGTGCTTTTCGCTGGCGCACCCGCAACGGACGCGGCTGGCTCGAAGGCGTGCGTCATCCGCACGCGATTCGCCTGGCCGATTTACAGGGTGTTGAAGCACAGAAAAAACGCATCGAACAAAACACGCGGCAATTTGTACAAGGCAAAAGCGCCAACAATGTGCTGCTCACCGGGGCGCGGGGTACGGGCAAAAGCTCGCTCGTCAAGGCCTTGCTAAACCAGTTTTCTCACCGCAAATTGCGCTTGATTGAAGTCGATAAGGATGATCTGGTTTATTTACCTGACATTGTGGATCTGGTTTTTGAGCGCCGCGAAAAATTCATTATTTTCTGCGATGATTTATCGTTCGAAGCCAATGAGCCGGGTTACAAAGCAATGAAAAGCCTGCTGGATGGCTCCATCACTGGCATGCCGGAAAACCTGCTGGTCTATGCCACCTCCAACCGGCGCCATCTCATGCCGGAAAAAATGGCTGAAAATCTTGAAGCAACCTACACCGAAGATGGTGACGTACACCCCGGCGAAACGACGGAAGAAAAAATCTCGCTGTCCGAGCGTTTTGGTTTATGGCTATCTTTTTACGCCTTTACGCAAGATGAATATCTTGCCGTTTGCGCCCATTGGCTCACCGTTTTTGGCTACCCCACCGACGTGCTGATGCCAGACAATCCCATCCGCAGCGAAGCCTTGCAATGGACGCAGATGCGCGGCTCACGCAGTGGTCGCGTAGCCTGGCAATTTGCCCGGGATTACGCCGGTCGGCATAGCCCCGCAAAAAAATGAAAGTAACACATGTCGCCGCCGCCGTTATTGAACGCGCGGATGGTCAATTTTTGCTGGGCCAACGCGCCGCCGATACGTTTTATCCCGGCTATTGGGAGTTCCCCGGCGGCAAAGTCGAACCTGGCGAAACCGCTCGTGACGCCTTGGTGAGAGAGCTGCATGAAGAACTCAACATCACCGTTCTACGTGCCGATCCGTGGTTACATCGCGAGCACATTTATGAGCATGCGCACGTGCATCTTCATTTTTTTCGGGTACGCGCATGGCAAGGTGAAATCAGCAATCATGTGCATAGCGCTCTCGCATGGCAAACGCCCGGTGCGCCAAGCATTCAGCCCATGTTACCTGCCAACGCACCGGTTCTGGCTGCGCTGGCCTTGCCGGATTTTTACGCTATCACCCATGCTGCTGAAATAGGCGTGTCCGTGCAACTCGAAGCGCTTGATCTCGCCTTGCAACATGGGCTCAAGCTGGTGCAATTGCGCGAGCCAACGCTTAGCGCTCAACAGCGTGAAATGTTTGTCCATGCCGCAGTCAAGCGCTGTCACAACGCGGGCGCTCGCGTGCTGATCAACCGCGATACCAAACTCGCTTTAGCTGCCGGAGCTGATGGCGTCCACTTGACCTCCGCACAACTGGCCACTTGCTCAACACGCCCTGAATTTCCGCTGGTGGCTGCATCATGCCATTCCCCCGCCGAGTTATTACATGCAGCACACATTGGTTGTGATTTTGTGGTGTATGGGCCAGTACATGAAACCACAACGCACCCCGGACGAGCCAGCCTGGGTTGGGCGGCGTTCGCAGCAGAAATCAACGCCTCATTTACCGTGCCACCAGCGCCGACTTTTGCCTTGGGCGGATTGTCCCTGAACGATCTTGACACCGCCCGGGCCTGCGGAGCACACGGCATCGCGGCCATTCGCGCCGCCTGGTAAAGACGGGACATCGGACGTCACATCGAACAACGCTTAGCTTAGGTAAGTACAGCTTTGCGCAGCTATTCTGATTCGTCGCTCAACGGCGCTTCTTCGCTGGCAGTCACGCGATAGACTTCACTTTCCCAAGCGCCTAAATCATCAGTCTTGCACCGCGCAGAACAAAATGGCCGAAAGCGACTAGCTTCCACCCATTCGACCGGTGCCTTGCAACGTGGACACGCTACGATACGTGGCCGCTTGGATGAATTTGGGTGACTAGACGCCATAGTTACAGCGCCCTATTTACAGATTACAAAGCGTCATTCCAAACTCGACATCGGTCTCCACTTGGCGCGGCCTCTGTGTCATGTCCGGGCGCAAAAACCTTACATTAATGGCGAGCTTGCCGGCCGATATTTCGGGTATCACATGGCTGTCTGTTCTGATCTGCAAGCGAACCAGCTGGTAATTACGTCCACCGAGCATGACTTGATAAGCGCCTCTTTGCGCCACCAGTTGATCAGAACGACCGGATGCGCGCAACAAGCGCAGCACAATCGTCAGCGCTTCCCGTATAGGCAGCATGGGCATCAACCAGGCCTCGATGTCTTTTTGTCGGGATGCCACATCGCGGTTTAACCAGTAGTGATAGCCCGGCAGATCGAACTCACACACACCACCCGGAATGGCGGCTCGGTTTTTAATGCCCATCAACCAATCATTTTCACGCAGATAATGGCCAATTTTTCCTTGTACCGCAAGCAGTTGCGCACTTGCCTGCTCAATTTCATAGAGTGCGCCCGAGAGTGCATCTTCAGAAATGTCGGGATTGTTGCGGAAAGACAGCAAAATCTGCCGCTGGCGTTCCAACTCTTGAACAAGATCAAATTTCAAATCGGCGCGACCAGCCACTTCAAGGATTTCGAACAACAGCACCAACGCCACATGATGTTCGGCCGGCCCTTTGGCAGAAGCGAAATGCATGATTTTTTCAAACAAATCTTCGAGCCGCAACAAAGTGCGCACACGCTCGCTAAGAGGATATTCGTAAGTAATCACACACGGGCCAAGGGAACAAAATGAATTGCATTGTCCCTGAAATTTAACTAAATCTCAACCCACATGCCGGGCCAATGCGAGATATTTATCGTGTAAACGCGTCACTTGCGGTGCTAATGCCGCTAGTTGCCCGTCATTTTCTATCACATCATCGGCAACAGCCAAACGCTCGGCCCGCGTCGCTTGTGCTTGCAAAATCTGCTCGACTTCATTTTGCGACAAACCATTACGCGTCATGACGCGGCGAATTTGAGTCGCCTCAGAACAATCCACCACTGCGATGCGCTGGACACGTTGGCGATAAGTATTTGACTCAACCAAAAGCGGAACAACAAGGATGAGGTAGCGCTGATTGTTGCGCGAGTTCTCGGTGCTGATACGTCGTTCGACCTCAGCGCGGATTAATGGATGCAAAATAGCCTCGAGCTGTTTGCGCGCCTCAGGCCTGGCAAAGACATGCGCTCGCATTGCGCCACGATCAAGCGCACCATCAGGTGTAATCATATGCTCGCCAAACACAGCGCGAATGCTCGGCATCGCTGCGCCGTTTGCGGCTGTCAGCGCATGAGATACTGCATCAGTATCAATCACAGGCACCTGGAGCGCAGCAAACAAATCCGCCACCGCACTTTTCCCGCTACCAATCCCGCCGGTTAAGCCAATGAGGTAACTCACGCTAGCAGTGGCGTTTGGCGCGCAGCACCGTGCTATTCATAGCCATCGAATTCAGGGCACACAACCCATTATCACCGCAGAAGGAAACGGCGCAATCCAAGCTTTCAATTGTTTGTCCAATATCATTTCTTTTGCCTGGATTTCTATGCGTTCGCGGGGTGCTGCAGAGCTCGGCTTTTCCCACCGAGCTGTCATGACGCCACGCTTTTTCAGCATCGCAACATAATCTCGCGCAGTGATTTCATCAGCAAACAGCCCCACAAGAATTTCATATTGCCCCTTGCCGGTGGCTTGAATTTGTACCTCAGCCAGTGAGGCGGGCTGCACAGGCGTAAGGTCTTTTTGCAATTGCATCAATAGTTCGGTTTTTTTCGATTCTGCTGCAGCCTGATCAGCCGAATCAGCAATCACCACCCGATGAAAAATCTGGGGTTGCATGCGCGTCGTTTTGCCACCCCCTGCCGCTACGTCACGTTCGATCTGCTCAGCGGCAGCGATAGTAAGACCGCCCAGTCTGCGGCAAACCATAGGGGCTTTAAGCGCTGGCTTTTCATTCACAATGCGCATTTTTTCCGCATTTAATTGTTGCGCCAGGCGGTGGGGTTCGTGGTTCTCCACGCCTCCATCAAAATAACCCAGTGACCAGGCTAAAAAAGCCAGGTTAGCCAAAATCAGCAAGAAAAAAAGCACGCGTAAATTTTTCAACGGGTTATTCTCATCCGGGTTATTCTCATCCTAGTGACAGCTTATACCAGCACGGCAACCGCAAAACTGCGAAAACCAAATACTGTCAGAATTAAAATTCGTATTCTGTCTGTAGACGTAAAGCGTGATCCGGCGCGCCTTGTGAAACACCGATCAACCAAGCCGCATTGTATTTAATCGCCTGATGATTTCCTAGCGGCAGCTTACCAAAAATTGCCGGGCCCACTTGATGGCTTTGCTGCTCTGATGGCTGCCAATTACTCCACTTACCGACCGCACCAAAAGCCTGCATACCAAACTCCAGCTGTGGATTGCCACGATACTTGACTTGCGCCTGATATTCCATTTCGGTATCCGAGGGACTGTCTACCCGATAATGTCGCTCAAACAGCAGATTGCCATTCAACTGCCATTTACCAAACTCGGTTTGCAGCAACGGACCCCATTTCACCTCCCACCCTTCACTACGGTCTTTGGGATGTTCAAGCTCAAATAAAAAACCTACGTCGACCGGGTATTTCCCTGTGTCGGTTAGCTGAAATTTGTTTTCCCACTCCCAAGCATCGTAATGGGCGCTATTACCGGGTGTTGCAAACTTATATTTGGCGTATATCTCGGTAAACCACCATTCAGTCGCGCCATATCCGACACCCAGGCTCCATGCGGAAAGATCAGGATTGCCATCACCTAACTTTTGGCTACCATACTTGAAGTCAATTTCCCGCTCACCGTACTCCACCGTCGGGGTATAGACATAATCAGCTGGTCCGGCAAAAGTGGCTGAACTCAAAATCAAGAGAACGGGTGCTACCGTGTTGTGTAATTTCATTTTTTCCCCAATTAAAAAGTTGAAATTGTGTCTTTGCGATTACGCAGTACCCGCATCGCTGACAAAATGACGATTAACGTCGTGCTATAGAAAACAACCTGCAAACCAGAAGGCATTGCCTCGTAACCCATCAACGCATGGAGCAGAACGCCTGCAGCAGATGTATTTGATAATATGCCCGTGGTATCCCACAATGGGCTACCCAAATCCGGCAATACATCGCCTTGCACCAGAAAACGGGCCATTTGACTTGCCATCGCAGCAGCCAGTAAAAGAATCAACCCGCTCGTGGCAGCAAAAAACCAGCGCGTGGGGATACGCAAAAAACCTGCGTACAGTAAAAACCCCGCCAGCGCACCTGCACCAAGGCCCAAAGCACCACTGATTAATATTTGCAAAGCGCTGATTTCGCCGCCCGCCATTGAGCCATAGACAAACAGCACGGTTTCAGAGCCTTCGCGCAATACAGCCAGCGCAATAACAACGAAAAGAGTGAGCAATGTTTTTTCGCCGCCTCGCACAGCATGCCCTACTTGCCGTGCCTGACGCGCCAACTCAGCCCCATGGCGTGACATCCAGATGTTATGCCACGCCAACATCAGTACGGCAAAGCCAAGAATGCCTGCATTCAGCAGATCTTGTCCTGTACCGCTAGCCATTTCAGCAATTCTGCCCGTCAGCAAAGCCACCCCGATAGCACCCACCACACCTGCTGCAATGCCTCCAAGCAGCATCCGACTACGGCCCGCAATACCCACCGTTGCTGCAGCGAGAATACCAATAATCATTGCGGCTTCAAGTGTTTCTCGAAAGACAATAAGTCCCGTGCCGAACATGATTACTCCGCAATCACGACGCCCTGCGCCGTTTTTTGATTAAATTCGCCCATAAACGGATAGCGGCCTGCTTTGAGTGGCCCAATGTAAATAGTGGTCTGGCCTTTTCCCGGAATAACTTTTTCACGGTTTAACTCGTGACTTTCAAATTCTTCCGGCGTTGCATCCAGATTTTTGACGATCAGCCGAATTTTCTGATTCGCAGCAACCTTTAACTCGCTAGGCTCAAAGCGGTGTTCGCGAATAGTCAAAATCACCTCACTATCTGCCGCCAGCACAGAGACAGAGAAAAACATCCCGACACAAACAATCAATCGATTTAAGCTCACAGTAGTCTCCTTGGATAAATAACTTAAGATCATAATGATAACCATTCTCATTTAAATTGTAAACCATATTTAATTTTTATTGATCGTTTACGATTAACCGGGCTGCTTTTCCAACAATCAAGCGAACGGTGACGCTTACGATGCTTTAACTACTTGCAGCAAACCTTCCAGAACCAGGTGCTCTACTTGACGTACCGGCGCAGCCAGATGCGGTAATAAATCAGCGGCAGCACCGCCCGACAAAATGCACGGGGCAATAGCATGCACACCCCGCATGCTCTCGATTGCTCCCACTGTAGCGGACAGAGTTCCACTGGTAATTGCATCCGCTGTATTCTTCGGCAGCATACTAAAGTGACCACTTACATCGGCCAATTGCTCTGTGTTTTTTACTAATGATTGGCGCATCAGCGTTAAGCCCGGCAAAATCAACCCGCCACGAAACACGCCGTCGGCATCGAGTAAATCGATGGTCGTCGCTGTGCCTGCCTGCACAATAATTGATGCGCCACCTGATAACGCGCGTGCCGCAATCAGCCCGGCCCAGCGGTCAGCCCCGAGTTGAACCGGTTGATCATAGCCATTGCGCACACCAAAGCCAGCAGAAGTGCTCTCCAGCCAGGTCAGGGGAATTGACAGTTGTTGCGCAAGTTTTTCAATTTGCAGCCGGACTGCCGGGCCGGCCACATTACAGGCAACCATGCACTGCAATTCCGAAGGCAGTGCTGGAAATAACGTCAACAATAAATTGGCCAACCCAGGCAATTCATCATGACTCAAAGCCCGCTGCATGCACCAAGCTTGGCCATCATGCAAGCCAAATTTAACGCGCGTATTCCCTGCATCGAGACAAAGAATCATGATCTTCTTGTTCAGGCTGGCGTATGACGGAAAAGAGGATAGCATCGACCCAGCGATCACTCGCATTAAAACTTAGCGGGTCCAGAAGCATGATAATCATGGTAATGATTGGCGCGCCTGACACGATTCGAACGTGCGACCCCTGCCTTCGGAGGGCAGTACTCTATCCATCTGAGCTACAGGCGCAGGGGGCGTAGCATAGCGCGTTCGCGTGTTGGCGTCCATCACCAAGCGCAGTATCCATTATAATTCGCGCAGTGCACCCACCATTCTGAAAGCTTACTCATGGAAAAAGATACGATTCGCGGTTTTATTTACCTTGTCGTGGCAACGCTCACCACGGTGGTGATTGCCCTTGCTACGGCAATCAGCCTCACCCACAAACCAGAAGTAGTTGACGAAGAAGCTGTCAGTAAGCGCATATTGCCTGTGGCTCAAGTGAGTATTGCTGCAGCTTCTGGCAGCGCTGGTGCCGAGCGCACCGGAGAGCAGCTGTATCAAGCAGCCTGTGTCGCCTGTCATGCAACCGGCGCAGCCGGCGCACCCAAGCTTGGCGACAACGCAGCATGGGCTCCACGCTTGCAGCTTGGGCTAAAGGGGCTACTCAAGTCAGCTATTGACGGTAAAAATGCCATGCCGCCCAAGGGTGGATCTGACGCAACCGAAGCAGAGCTCGCGCATGCAATTGTCTATATGGCAAATAAATCCGGCGGCAACTTGAAAGAGTCTGCAGCCAAGTAATTCATTCCATCCCCAAGCAATCCGCAAGTATTGCCCGGAAAAAATAAAGGCCGTCCAGACGGCCTTTATTTTTAGCTTTTATTATTTCCCGCCAGCATCGCGCGCAACCCTGCAGCACGCGCAATGGCTGTGTTTGTGTCAGGCACCATCGCACGCTGCGCTACCGCAGTCAGCGCAACTGAACCCATCTCGGCGATAAATCGCGAAGGCTCGCGCATCATCCATGTCTTGCCTTGTTTGCGCCGTTCGCACCAACTGATGATCAAGCTGGCTTGCGCACGCGTAACACCGACATACATCAAACGTCGTTCTTCTTCCAGCCGCGTGGGGTCCAGTGAATCACGGTGGGGCAACAAGCCTTCCTCAACACCGGCAAGAAACACATGGCGAAACTCCAGTCCTTTGACGGCGTGCAGCGTGGCGAGTTGAACAGCATTGGTTTCTTCTGCCTGACTGTCCAGCATGGACAGCAAGGCGACGCTTTGTGCCAATTCAAGCAACGTTTTATTTTCTTCCTCGCCCTTACGTGCAATCCATTGAACAAAATCACACACATTCGCCCAGCGGGTTTCAGCGTCGCGCACGTCAAGCGAGCTGAATAGCCACGCCTCATACCCGATCGCATCAATAATCGCCGTGAGCAGGGTGCCCGCAGACTCGCTATGCGCTCGCGCCTCCATGCGCTGAATAAACCCGGAAAACTCGCGCAATGCGGTGTGTTGACGCACCGGCAGATCATCGCCCACCGCTGGTGAAAGCAGCGTTGCGAACAGACTCTGACGTCGCCTGCCAGCAGCAAGACCCAAAGCCTCCAGGGTGGACCCACCAATGCCGCGCTTAGGAGTCGTTACCGCGCGAATAAACGCGGGATCATCATCCTGATTGCTTAGCAGGCGCAGATAGGCAATGATGTCTTTGATCTCGGTACGTTCAAAAAAAGACTGGCCGCCAGAAATCACATAGG
>JALRCC010000235.1 GCA_023257495.1 Rugosibacter sp.
TTAGCCTTGATTACTTCACTGGCATCTTTTTCCATTGCCTGTCCGAATGCATAGTCAACCGTGACAAAGTACCAGGACTTGCTACCTTGACGAGTCAGTGCAGCGGCAGTACCGGTAGCCAAGGAGTAAGTGTCAAACATCCAGTGGAAACCATTTGCGGTGCAGTCCTCGTTTGTCAGTCGTGTTGTTGCCGGACCACTGTGAAGGGCGATGCCTCCCTTTTCCTTGACAATTTTTTGTACTGCCAGAGCAACGGCTGAATTGGTCAGATCGGCGAAGGCGTCAACCTTGTCACGATCTATCCACTCGCGAGCCTTGGCCGAAGCAATGTCTGCTTTGTTCTGATGATCAGCCGCGAGCACCTCGATCTTCATACCCTTGCATTCAGCTTTCAGGCAGTCTTCTATTGCCAGCTTTGCTGCAATCACGGACCCGGTACCACCCATTGACGAATAAGGGCCGGACATGTCGGTGAGTACGCCGATCTTTACCACGCCATCCGAAATTTGTGCTTCTGCGTTTGCCATGCAAGCAAACAAAATTGCAGCCAGCTGCCGTTTCATATTTTTCATTAAAGTCTCCTTTTATTGCATCGTCGATGCTTGCGTTAATGTCTGGGCTATCTTATTCAAGCATCTAGTTTTCAGATACCTCAGAACTGAATAGCATTTATGCAAATTTGCATTGACTCACGCTCAAAAATTCGGTCCTTCATCAATTTCGCTGTGATTTTTTTCTCAATCCTGGAGAATCTGATTTTTCGAAATTTCCGGCCTGAACATGAAAGACACAGCGTTGTATGAGCAGCTTCTCGGATTGAAGACCCCATGGTCAGTCAAGAAGGTAGACCTTTCGTTGGCGGATCAGCGAGTGGTGGTTGAAGTCGTTTTGAAGAAGGGCCAGGTGTGGGCGGACCCGACCGATGCGACCAAGAGGGCTCACGTCAATGGCTGGAGCGAGCGCCAGTGGCGCCACCTGAACACCTGGACACCTGTCAGTTTGAGACTATCGTCAAGGCACGTATTCCTCAGCTCAAGTACAGCGACGGTACGGTTGAAGAGTTGACAGTGCCGTGGGCCGAGCGCTGCAGCCGGGCCACCACCATGATGGCCGGCTTTGTCATCAAACAACTGCTTGAGGCCTGCACCACCATGCACTCTGACACGACTGTCTTGGAGTACGGTAAACGCCATCATGGTCAGTGCCGTGGAGTGGGGCATGCTGCGGCGCACTGAAGAAGAGATTTCGCACCTTCGCATTGATGAGAAGAGTTCCGAGAGGGGGCACACCTACGCCAGCATCTTGACCGACATCGACCGCTCGCGGGTCCTGGACTTGGTGCCAGTGCGAAAGCTTGAAGCGGCCGTGGGCTTGATGGAGACGATCACGCCGGCGCAACGTAAGCGTGGGATGGACGCTTCCACTTAAACGGCATCGCAATGCGCCAAAGTGGAGATATGAAGATGTGAATCAACCAATTGAACAGACAGGAGCGTCCGACATGAAGGTTACAGCAGTAGGCATCGATCTGGCTAAGAATGTGCTTCAACGGCACGGTGTCAATGAGTTTGGCATGCCCATCGTCAATAAGCAAATCCGGCGCGACCAGATGGCCGAGTTTTTCATGAATCTGCCAGCTTGTCTTATTGGCATGGAAGCCTGCGTGGACGGCAGTGCCCACCATTGGGCTCGCAAGTTGCAGGGCTTTGTGACAACACCGTCAGATTAATGGCACCTCATTCGTCAAGCCGCACGTCAAGACCAGCAAGAACGACGCTGCAGATGCCTAGGCAATTTGCGAAGCGGTAGCCCGGCCCCACATGCGATTTGTAGCAATCAAGAATATTGAGCAACAAAGCGTCCTTGATATGCATCGCGTGCGCCGGGGCTTTGTGAAGGCTAGCGCGGCACAGGTCAACCAGATTCGTGGCTTGCTGTCAGAGTTCGGTTTGACCATTCCCCAGGGCATTGGGCATATCGCCACACGTGTGCCGGAATCGGTTGAAGATGCTAACAACGAGTTACCCGGATCGTTTCGAGTGCTCATTCAACGCTTGTTTGATCATCTGAAGCAGCTCGAGCCCCAAGTGACTGCCCCGTGTAGACATCCATCACGAACCGGATTCCACCACCTGCGGCTGTGGCTGCCGACTCAAACGCATCGCCGCAGATGTCTCAGAGAAGCCCGGCTACACACCGGGCGTGTTCATGGTTGACGAATGAAAAGGACTTCCCCGTATCGAGGTTGCCGCGATCAGCGGAGATCGGTAACCTTTTACCAGGACGGGGATCTCAGACCCTGTTCATCCATTAGTCCGAAAGGGGAAGTCCATGACTATCGTAACTTTGGGAATAGATCTTGCAAAGTCTGTGTTTGCCATTCATGGCGTTGGGTGCTCTGGCCAACCTGAGCTGCTTCCCCCCCCCCCTGTGTCAGACTAGTTGTCGCCTCTAAAAATTATTCTTTTAGAAGTACCGACAACAATGAAATCAAAATATTCAGAGGCCTTTATCGAACAAGCCGTAGTCAAGCTGCTTTCCCGTGGCCAGCGCACGGTGCGCGAAGTTGCGGTGGATCTCAACGTCAATTACCACACAGCCAAGAATTGGATGAAGAGAGGATCGTCACTCCCGGCAGCTGTCGGCTCAACCAAAGAGAAACGCCAGCAGGACTGGACGGCCCAGGAACAGTTGGTGGCCTTGCATGAAACCCATGGTTTGTCAGGCGACGCCCTGCAGGCATGGTGTCGTGAACGAGGCCTGTTTGGACATCATCTGACAAGCTGGAGAGCGGCTTTCTGTGCTGCTGCAAAGACGGATTCAGGCACGCGGGAGTTGCGCAGCCTCAAGGACGAAAACGATCAACTCAAGCGTGAATTGGTGCGCAAAGAAAAAGCCCTGGCGGAGGCGGCAGCATTGCTGGTGCTGCAAAAAAAGTTCCGTGCACTCTGGGAGGACGAGGCCAAATGACCACCCTTACAGAGCGCAGCCAAGTCATTACCCTGGTGAGTGCTGCCATCAGCGCAGGCGTACGCCAGGCCCGCGCCTGTGGCGCCATCTGCTTGAGCGAGCGCACCTTGCAACGCTGGCAGCGCGATCAACTCCGTGGGGACCAACGCCCGATGCGGGTATCAATTGGCGTCCCAGCCGCGCACTGGACCGGTCTTTGGTGAGCACGCTTGCCGGTGGTGACTGGATTCGCAACGCACAGAATCTGCTCATTACCGGAGCGACTGGTTGCGGCAAGACCTGGTTGGCCTGTGCCTTGGCGCATCAGGCGGCAAGGTCGGGCTTCTCGGTGCTGTACGTGCGTGCCGGACGGCTTTTTGATGAATTGCATGTGGCCCATGGGGATGGCAGCTTTGCCCGGCGCCTGGCGCAACTGGCCAAGCTTGACATCCTTGTAATTGATGACTTCGCGATATCTCCCATGGGGGCGTCAGAACGAAATGATCTGCTCGAAGTCCTTGATGATCGGGTCGGGACCAAGTCAACCCTGATCACAAGCCAGCTGCCGGTTAAAGCCTGGCATACCTATCTGGATGATCCGACCCTGGCCGATGCCATTCTGGACCGCGTCGTGCACAGCAGCCACCGCATAGACCTCAAGGGCGCCACGCTACGCGACAAGAAGGAAGACCAATGAACACCATCGACTCAGTGCCCGAGACGACTTACCCACCGCGTCGGCCGGTACGTCGCTATGCGCCGTCCGCCGCCGTGGATAAGTCTGCACCTGAGCGATCAACCAAACCGCTTCGCGACGCTGGTCCTGAAACAGGTTTGATGGTTGAAGTACATCAAATACTCGCTTGCGCGCATCCCCTGCGCGTCCACGATGGCTCTGAAACGCCGTCCAC
>JALRCC010000245.1 GCA_023257495.1 Rugosibacter sp.
TACGCTATGGCACCATGCGCGAGAACGTGTTAGGCATGACCGTCGTACTAGCCGACGGGCGCATACTCAAAACAGGCGGTCGCGCACGCAAATCTTCCGCCGGCTACGACTTGACTCATCTTATGGTTGGCTCTGAGGGTACCTTGGGCATCATTACCGAGTTGACTGTCCGCCTGCACCCACTGCCGGAAGCCATTGCCAGTGCGGTGTGCACCTTCTCGAGCATTGCAGCTGCCGTCAGTACGGTGATTCAGACGATACAAATGGGCGTACCGGTTGCCCGCATGGAATTACTCGATGCGTTAGCTATTTCGGCACTCAACCGCCACAGTAAAACCAGCCTGCGCGAAGAACCCACATTATTTTTTGAATTTCATGGCTCACCCGCCAGCGTGCAAGAGCAGACCGCACTGGTGGCAGACATCGCCAAAACGCAAGGAGGTCGCGATTTTGATTGGGCCACGCGTCCTGAGGACCGTAGCCGCCTGTGGCAAGCGCGACATGATGCGCTCTGGGCAGCACTGGGCTTAAAACCCGGATCGCGCGCCTTATCCACCGATGTTTGCGTGCCTATTTCTCGCCTCGCTGAATGTATCGCAGAGACAATTGAAGACATTGCGACGATCAATATTCCCAGCACTATCCCCAGCCCCATTGTTGGCCATGTCGGCGATGGAAACTTTCACGTCGTGCTTTTGCTTGACCCCAACAATCCCGATGAAATCACCCGTGCGCATGATTTTGCCACTCGCTTGGCACACCGCGCGATCCGCATGGATGGCACTTCGACCGGCGAACACGGCATCGGGCTTGGCAAACGCGACTATCTCATCCCCGAACACGGCGTAGTGGCGGTCAATATCATGCGCGCAATCAAACAGACGCTAGACCCGAACAACATCCTCAACCCAGGGAAAATCCTGCCATCCCCACAATAAATCAGCTGTGCAGCGTATCACCAGCGCCGACTTTTCTTGTACTACACTACCTATCAGCACCAGAACGCGAGATAAGATGGCGCATCACATCCGAGGAGAAATCTCATGAGCACGCTACCCAATACCAATCCGATGGATCCGATGGAGTTTTTAAAATCACTTTGGGGCAGCACGAGCCTGCCGCTGCCAGGGCTCATGACACCCACCATGGATACGGATGAGCTCGAAAAACGCATCACTGACCTCAAAGCGGTTGAGGGCTGGCTGAAAACCAATCTCGGTATGTTGCAAATGACGATTCAAGGACTCGAAGTTCAGCGTGCGACGATCACCGCACTGCAAGCGATCAGTCAATCTGTCGTGCCAGCAAAGCCTGATGAAAGTGTCGGTGAACATCCGCTTACCAATCAAAATCTGGCTGCGTTGTGGCCATGGAATCTGATGCAGTCAGCGACAGCCGCAGCCCATTCAAGCCCCGTTGCTAACGCATCACAAACATCGCAGGCAGCGGACAAACCCGCCACAAAATCCGCCACAAAAGCGAAGCGTGGCACGAGTTAAGGTGGCACTAAACAAGTGGTTTCCATACAAGCGGTTTCTATCCATGGTTCGACAAACCCGCCGTAAGCGGGACCATGGCTGACCATTCGTCCCGAGCTGATTGAAGGACTTGGTCAGTATTTCCTCAAACAACCTGAGCACACGCCTAATCGGCGCAGCTGGTACAACACTACACAACAACAACTAAATCACACCATCGCGGCGGAGAGTCTTAATCTCATCGACAGAATATCCGACCGCTTGCAAGACCGCCTCGCTATCAGCGCCTGCCGCAACTGCCGGCTGCATGGTAGGCAGTGGCCAATGAGAGAGCTTGAAAGGTGATGCACACCGAGTCACCCCGGCTTCGGTCATGGCAATTTGCCGCGCAGCGAACTGTGGATGATTCACTGCTTCATCTACGCGCAATACCGGTGTGACACAGCAATCCAACGGAATCAGCGTTTTTTCCCAATAGGCAAGCGGTTGCGCTTTGATCACTGTCGCCAGCATTTCACGGGCATACGTCATGTCTGCCACATGGGTCATATCCACCTTTGCCAGGGCAGGTAATCCCACGGCGACACACAGCGTTTGCCAGAACTTGGACTCGATCGCACCAACGGCGAGGTAACGATCGTCCGCCGTTGCGTAGACGCCATACCCGGGCGATGCGCCTGTCATTGGGCCTTCCCCGCGAGAGGCTAACCCTTCAGACGTTTGCATCGCGGCCAAAGGTAAAACCGAGTGCACCAGCAAGGCATCCGCCATCGCCACATCCACATGGCATCCTTGACCCGTGGCTTTAGCACCGATCACTGCAGTCAGCACGCCAACCAAAGAAGTAAGACTGCCCCCCAGTAAATCGCCAATCTGAAAATCGGGGATTGCCGGGGCGCTGCCCGGTGTGCCATTTTGCTCAAGCAAGCCTGTCATTGCGATGTAGTTGAGATCATGTCCGGCATAATGCGCCCACGGCCCGGTTTGTCCGTACCCTGTAATTGAGCAATACACCACGCGCGGATTAATCGCGCGTATGGCTGCATAACCGATACCCAGGCGATCAACCACACCGGGACGAAAGCTCTCGAAAATAACATCCGCCGTGGCAGTCAATCGCAAAAAGGCTGCCACGCCTGCTGCTTGTTTTAAATCCAGCCGCAGACTTTTTTTGTTGCGATTCAGCATGCGAAAAAACAGACTGTCTTTTCCCTCTGCGTTCGCCTGGTCAGCCCCGGGGCCAAAAGTACGCGCATAGTCGCCCAGCCCCGTGTCTTCAATCTTGATGACCTCTGCACCCTGATCTGCCAGATGCAATGTCGCCATCGGACCCGGCAGCAATCGGGTCAGGTCAAGCACACGCAACCCAGTTAACGGACCGCGCACCGTCTCGTCAGCGCCGACTTTCATCGCATCAGCTATAGGTATAGAACCCGCGTCCGCTCTTGCGGCCCAAATAACCTGCGCCGACCATTTCCTTGAGCAGAGGTGCCGGACGATATTTCGAATCGTCAAATCCCTCATAGAAAACCTGCATCACGGCCAGCAGCGTATCCAGCCCAACCATGTCAGCCAACGCCAAGGGGCCAATCGGATGATTGCAACCGAGCTTCATGCCTTCATCAATCGCTTCGGCCGATGCCAAGCCTTCCGAAAAGGCAAAAATAGCCTCATTGATCATGGGACAAAGAATACGATTAACGACAAAACCGGGATTATTTTTAACCGTGATGGGATATTTTCCCAGCGCCTGTGCCAGCGCCTCAACACGCGCATGGGTTTGATCCGACGTTTGCAAACCACGAATGATTTCGACCAAAGCCATGACCGGCACCGGGTTGAAGAAATGCAACCCGATAAATTTGTCCGGACGCGCCGTTGCTGCCGCCATATGGGTAATCGAGATAGAGGAGGTATTGCTGGCAATAATGGCATCGGGCCCGATTACACGTTCCACATCTTTGATGATCTTTAGCTTCAGGCCTTCATTCTCTGTAGCCGCTTCAATCACAATATCCACACCACTCATATCGGCCATATCGGTGGTTGCCTGGATGAGAGCCAACGCAGTCGCTTTTTGCCCTTCGCTGATTTTTTCTTTCTTGATCAAGCGATCCAGGCTACTCGCAATGGTTGTCAAACCTTTTTGAATTGCCGCCTCATTAATATCCAGCATCACCACCGCAAAGCCGGACATTGCGCACGTTTGCGCGATGCCATTACCCATGGTTCCGGCACCAATAATGCCGACTTTCTTGATTGTCATTGCCTGTTACCTTTACGTGAGTTGAATTTTTTATCGCTGTACAAATTACATACTGCGTCGATATTGACCGCCAACCTCATACAGCGCATTTGAAATTTGCCCCAGGGAGCAATAGCGAACTGCCCCCATGATTGTCTCGAACACATTGTCATCCTTGATCACCGCCTCGCGCAGACGGGCAATCCACGCGTGGGAGGATGCTGCATGCAGCGCGTGAAACGCGGCCAAGCGCTGCAACTGCGACTGCTTTTCATCTTCAGTGGAACGCGCCAGTTCGATCTCGCCTTGCGCACCCTCCGCATGGGGATTAAGAAATGTGTTCACACCAATAATCGGGTAGGAACCATCATGCTTGCGATGCTCATAGACCATCGACTCTTCTTGAATCTTGCCGCGCTGATAGCCTGTTTCCATGGCACCCAGCACACCACCGCGCGAAGCAAGGGCTTCGAACTCTTTTAGTACCGCTTCTTCTACGAGGTCAGTCAATTCGTCGATGATAAAAGCCCCCTGATTCGGGTTTTCATTCTTCGACAACCCCCACTCGCGGTTGATGATCAACTGGATCGCCATCGCGCGCCTTACCGAAGCTTCCGTCGGCGTTGTGATCGCCTCGTCATACGCATTGGTATGCAGACTGTTGCAATTATCATAGACCGCAATCAGCGCTTGCAAAGTCGTGCGAATATCGTTGAAATCCATTTCCTGCGCATGCAGCGAGCGGCCTGACGTCTGGATGTGATATTTCATCTTCTGGCTACGCTCGTTGGCACCATACCGCTTCTTCATCGCTACCGCCCAGATGCGACGCGCAACGCGACCAATGACGGTGTACTCGGGATCCATGCCATTACTGAAAAAGAAACTCAAATTTGGTGCAAACTCATCAATGGCCATCCCGCGCGCCAGATACGCTTCGACAAAAGTAAACCCGTTGGCCAAGGTAAATGCCAGTTGCGTAATCGGATTCGCCCCTGCCTCCGCGATGTGATAGCCGGAAATGGAAACCGAATAAAAGTTACGCACCTGGTGCTCGACAAAATATGCCTGAATATCGCCCATCATCTTGAGGGCGAATTCTGTCGAAAAAATACAGGTATTCTGTCCCTGATCCTCTTTCAGAATATCCGCCTGTACTGTGCCCCGCACATTCGTCAGGGCAAACTCGCGCAATGCCCGTGCTTCATCCTCATCAGGCGCTCGACCCTGTTTCTCGCGGAATTTATCAATTTGTTGATCTATTGCCGCATTCAAAAACATCGCCAGTATCATCGGTGCCGGTCCGTTGATCGTCATAGATACCGACGTTGCCGGATCGCACAGATCAAATCCTGAATACAGAACTTTCAAATCATCCAGCGTGGCAATGGATACGCCAGAATTACCGACTTTGCCATAAATATCAGGGCGTAGATCCGGATCGCAGCCATACAGCGTGACCGAATCAAATGCCGTGGACAAGCGCTTGGCGGGCATGCCATCTGATAGCCGGTGAAAGCGACGGTTAGTGCGAAATGCATCACCTTCACCCGCGAACATCCGTGTCGGGTCTTCGTTTTCGCGCTTGAACGCAAACACGCCAGCGGTATACGGAAATTCGCCGGGCACATTTTCACGCAGCAAAAACCTGAGCAACTCACCTTCATCCTTAAACTGCGGCAACGCCACTTTGCGAATTCGCGTGCCAGACAAAGACTCGCTTACCAAGGGCGTGCGCTTTTCTGTGCCGCGAATTTTCACCACAAATTCGTCACCCGCGTAGGCGGCTTGGGTTTGCGGCCAAGCGGCTAATAGCGCACGAGATTCTTGTGCCAGCTGACTGTCTTTCGAGGTGATCAATGCATCGAAATCCGTCGCATTTTTCTGGTGCTGCACAAAAATCTTTTTCGCTGTCGTTAATGCCTGTCGCTCGTGGGCAATCTGTGCCTGCGCCGCCACATGCTGGTGATAGCCACGCACGCACTCCGCAATTTCCGCAAGGTAGCGCACGCGCTCCGGCGGCACAATCGCCCGACTGGCCGAAGAGTTTTTCACGGTCACTGCGGGCAACGCACCGGGAGCAAATG
>JALRCC010000248.1 GCA_023257495.1 Rugosibacter sp.
CTCCAACCAGGCGCTGGACCGTATCATCAACTTTTTCCCTGAGGAACGTCGTCCGCAGCTATTGATGGATCTCTCGCTCAATCTTAAAGGGATAGTCTCGCAGCGACTGATTCCACTCAAGGAAGGTAAAGGTCGTGCAGCCGCCGTGGAAGTGTTGCTCAATTCACCGCTGATTTCCGATCTTATCTACAAAGGCGATGTGCACGAAATCAAGGAAATCATGAAAAAATCGCGCGAATTGGGCATGCAGACTTTCGATCAGGCGCTGTTTGATTTACACGAAGCAGGTCGTATCAGCTACGACGATGCCTTGCGTTTTGCAGACTCAATGAATGAAGTTCGCCTGATGCTCAAGCTGCATGGCAAGGACGCGCAAACCAGGGATCTGCATTCCGGCATCAGTCACCTCGACATCGTTTAATCACATGCAGAACCATGCCTACTCCGCGCCCACGAACTCACCTCATGCGGCAATAGAATCGATTGATCATCTGACAAAAAAAATCTGCGCCCTGTGGGGAACGCCCGAGTTGAATCTATTCATTCGCCACCTGATTATGGATTCACGCGATGGCTCGCGCCAGGGGCTGCCGATGGATGTCGCTGCTGAAGTCGCTTTTCTCGCTGAAACCAATACATTTGTTCGCGCGGCGAAATCCGCAAAACTTCTTGGCGTCCACTTCAGCGAAGCACTCAAGAGAATAGAAGCTGAAGACAATCAGCCATTAAAACTCGATGCCTTCGATAATCCGTTTGTCTCTCGTGACACCTTGGCCGATAAAAAAGGTCTAGAACCAAAGTTCAACCCCGCTGCAATTGCCCCGGTTCCACGCTATACGCGACGACACACGCCAAGAAAAAACCAAACCACAGGATTGCTGGCACTTTTATTCATGCTGATCCGCAGCAAGTGGCTGTGGGTGATCGCCTTGGTCGCGGTAGGCTATCACTACTTCTGGCGCTAGGTGGAAACGTTGCGCCGGGCGCTGCCAGCAACCATTTCAAAACCATACAAACGACATTCCAGAGCCCCGTTGTACAAGGGAATTTTGCGTGACGTTTGCAAACGAATCAGCTTGGGCAATTGTGTATCAGCAGAAAGAAACCAGCAATGCCAGCCTGCAAAATGCTGTTTTAACGCATTTCCCAGCAATGGATAAAAGGCAGCCAGCTCCGCTTCACTACCCAATCGCTCACCATAGGGTGGGTTAGTTACCAACACGCCACTTGTGGCAGGGGCCGTGCGTTGCAGTACGTCAGACTTTTCCAGCACCACCAGATCATCGAAGCCGACGTGAGCCAAATTCTGCCGCGTGCGACTCACCGCGTCCGACTCTGCATCACTGCCAAAAATCATGAGCGAGCCTTCTGCCGCGCGCCGTCGTTCCGCCACTTCGCGGCGCAAGCTCCGCCAGAGGGTGGAATCAAAAGTTTTATGATGTTCAAAACCAAAACCACCGGGTTCGCGGGACAATCCCGGTGCATCATCCAGCGCCATTTGTACAGCTTCCAGCAAAAAAGTACCGCTGCCGCACATCGGGTCCAGCAACGGCGTCCCAGGCTGCCAGCCGGATAATCGCAAGATGCCTGCCGCAAGATTTTCTTTCAGCGGCGCGCTGACCTTGGCCAGTTTGTGGCCACGCAAGTAGAGCGGCTCACCCGAGGTATCGAGATAAAGCGTTGCCGTGCGATCGGTTAAAAACACATGGATGCGCACTTCGGGGTTTTTGGTATTCACGCTGGGGCGACGCGTAGTCTCGGCGCGAAAGCGATCGCATACCGCATCTTTGACTTTCAGCGTGATGAATTCCAGACTTTTGAGCGGCGAGCGGATGGCCGTGACATATACCCGGATCGAACGATCAACAGAGAACAGCCTGGCCCAGTTGGTGGCATACGCCAGTTTGTACACATCCGCTTCATTCAAATAGTCGGCGCTGGCGATACGGTGCAACAAGCGCGTAGCGATACGTGATTCGAGGTTCACGCGGTAGGCAAACTCCAGATCACCGCAGGCCGCAACGCCGCCTGCGACAGTGCGCACTTTTTTTCCACCGCAGGCGGTTAAATCTTCCGCCAATAACTCTTCCAGGCCGCGCGGGCAGGTCGCAAAATAATCATTCATCAAAAATTAACCGCTTTCAAAAAGAAGGTTTGATCACAACCAAAAGACAAATGGCAATGAGTGCCAGCACGGGAATTTCATTGAACCAGCGGAACCAGATATGGCCATGTGGCACGGCTCCGCCAATAAATTGTGTCAGCAGTCGACCACACCAGGCGTGGTAGACGACGAGCCCGGCCACCAGCGTAGTCTTGGCATGTAACCAGCCGCCGGAAAATCCATAACCGAACCACAGCCAGCAGCCGAGAACAATCGCCAGCGCAGCGATCGGCGTGACAAAGCGATATAGCTTTTTTGCCATCAACAGGAGTCGATCACGCTCAGCAACACTACCCGCCGGCACAAGTGCCAAATTCACAAAAATGCGCGGCAAATAAAACAAGCCAGCGAACCAGCTCACAACAAAGACGATATGAAAAGCTTTTATCCAGAGCATGTGTTTTCCTTTTCATCAAGACAGGTGATGACGGTTGGGTAACGCAACTGTAGCCCAAGCTCGTGCTTCATACGCGTATTGTCGAGCTGCCGTGACTCGCTCATGAACGACCATTGCAGTGGCGAAACGCTTTGCTGAACGAGTTCGCGCGGCAAGCGTGGTGCACGCGGCAGGGCAAACCTGTCCGCCAGCAGATCAAACCATTCACCCATCAAAAGCCTCGAATCGTCACTGATGTTATACGTACGGTTGGGACGCCCCCGACGCAAAGCGGCAAGACAGGCGCGGCCAAGGTCAGCGGCATGGATATGGTTGGTGTAATTATCCTGCTGTGGCAAAAACAGCGGCAAGCCTTGGCGCAAACGATCCAGCGGCAACCGATCAGCGCCATAAATACCCGGCGCGCGCAAGATACTGACGACGCAAGCCAATGCCCGCAACTGCCTTTCAGCATCGACTCGCCGTATTGCCCGCGCCGACTTTGTGGCCAATACGCGGGATTCACTCACCTTCTCTCCATGACAATCGCCGTACACGCCGCTCGTGCTGATATACACCAAGCGGCGTGGTAAACTTTTTCCGCGTCGCAAC
>JALRCC010000181.1 GCA_023257495.1 Rugosibacter sp.
TGCTCACGGCACTGATCGGCGTGCCTGCATTTTTGTTTCTGCTGGGCCGCGAAAAACATGCATGACGCCATCCGCATGGCACCACTGATTTTCGCCCGAGATTTATCGGTGCGCATTGGTGGTCACGACATTTGCCGGACGCTGAACTGGCAGGTAAACCCCGGCGAACGCTGGGCAATCCTGGGCAAAAATGGTGTCGGCAAATCGACGCTGCTCACTACGCTGGCCGGCCTGCGGCCAGCCGCTTGCGGGCAGATCACCGTGTGCGGCGTCAACATCGCCGTATCACCAACGCCGACTTTTGCGCCGACTTTTCACCGTGAAATGCAACGCACCCTGGCCCAACGGCGCGGCTATCTCACCCAGCATCACAGCGACCCCTTTCCCTCGACCGTGCTGGAAACGGCGCTGATCGGCCGCCATCCGCATCTGGGACGATGGGATTGGGAGTCTGCCGCCGATCACGCCATCGCCCATGCCGCACTGGCAAAAGTCGATCTCGCCGAACTTGTTGAACGCGAAGTACAGACGCTATCCGGTGGCGAACGGCAACGGCTGGCGGTGGCGCAGTTGTTGGTCCAGCAGCCGCAGCTTTTCCTACTTGACGAGCCGCTCACGCATCTCGATCTAGCGCATCAGGTCGCGGTGATGGAACTGTTCCGGCAGCGAACGCAAAGCGATGCGGCCATGGTTGCCGTGTTGCATGATCCCGGTTTTGCCGTGCGCTATTGTGAGCACGCGCTGCTCTTGTTCGGTGACGGTGAATGGCTGGCCGGACCAAGCCGCGACATCATTACCGCAAAACACCTTGGCCGACTTTATGGCTATCCGCTGCGCGAAATTTGCAGCGGCAATGACCGCTGGTTCATCCCTTGTTGAAACCGTAAACCTCATGACCGACCCGACCCGACACGCCGCGCGCATGCAGCGCAAAAAACAGATCATCGATGAAAAAATTGCCGAGGCTGGCGAGGCACGCGGCTTGCTGCTGGTCAATACCGGCATTGGCAAGGGCAAAAGCTCCGCTGCCTTTGGCGTGCTGGCGCGCGCGCTGGGTCATGGCTTCAGGGCCGGTGTCGTGCAATTTGTCAAAAGCCGCACCGATACCGGCGAAGAAGGCTTCTTCCGTCGCCAGCCGAATGTCGAATGGCATGTGATGGGCGAAGGCTTCACCTGGGAGACACAGGACAAGGAAAAGGATGCCCGGGCCGCCCAAGCGGCGTGGCACCAGAGCCGACTTTTCCTTGCCGACCCGACCATTCAGCTGGTGATTCTGGACGAACTCACCTACGCCTTCAAGTATGGCTGGCTCGAACTCGATGATGTGCTGGCTGATCTTGCGGCACGTCCGCCGATGCAGCACGTCATCATCACCGGCCGCGCCGCGCCGGAAAAACTCATCGCCGCAGCCGATACGGTCACCGACATGAGCCTCGTCAAACATGCGTTCAAGTCCGGCGTCCAGGCCATGCCCGGGGTGGAGTTCTGATGGCGGCCACTTTACTCATCGCTGCACCCGCTTCGGGTCAGGGCAAGACCAGCATCGTCGCCGGCCTTGCCCGCCTGTACGCACGACAGGGCCAGCGCGTGCGGGTCTTCAAGTGCGGGCCGGATTTTCTCGACCCGATGATTCACGCCGTGGCTTCCGGCGCGCCGTGTGAAAACCTCGACCTGTGGATGTGCGGCGAAGCCGATGCCGCCTGGCGTCTGGCGCGCGCCGCGCAGAATGCGGATGTCATTCTGGTCGAAGGCGTGATGGGACTGTTCGACGGCGCGCCATCCGCCGCCGACATCGCACACCGCTTTGGCCTGCCGGTACTGGCGGTGATCGATGCGGGCAGCATGGCGCAAACCTTTGGCGCCGTCGCCCACGGTCTGGCTACCTACCAGCCAGACCTGCCGTTTTACGGCGCGCTGGCCAACCGCGTGGCAAGCAGCGGCCACGCCGAGATGCTGGCGGAAAGCATGCCGCCAACGCTGCGCTGGTGCGGTTCGGTGCCACGCGATGAAGCGGCGACCCTGCCCGAACGGCATCTGGGATTGCATCAGGCCGCGGAAATTGTGGACCTGATGGCACGCCTCGATCGCATGGCCGACCATCTGGAAAAAACCCCGCTGGCAGCCCTTGCCCTGCCCTCTGCCGCCGTCTCACCAACGCGCCCCGCAGGAAGTACCCTTGGGGTGCCGAGTTTTCCCGCACCGACGAGCTTGCCTACCCAACCGGCACACCCCCTGCCGCTGCGCGGCGTCACGATTGCCATCGCCCGCGATGCCGCGTTCTGTTTTATCTACCCGGCGAATCTCGAATCGCTCGAAGCGCTCGGCGCACGGCTCGCCTTCTTTTCACCACTTGCCGGTGAAATGCTTCCCGCGTGCGATGCGCTCTGGCTGCCCGGCGGCTATCCGGAACTGCACGCCGCAACGCTTTCCCAACGCAGTGACTTATTTACCCAACTGCATCAGCACGTGCAGTCAGGCAAGCCGCTGCTCGCCGAATGTGGCGGCATGATGGTGCTCTTCGACACCCTTGCTGACAAAGAAGGCAAGACACATCCCATGGCCAGGCTGCTCCCCGGCCAAGTCATCATGCAAGAGCGGCTCACCGCGCTTGGCGGGCAGGAGGCCGATCTGCCCGAAGGCACGCTGCGCGGTCACACCTTTCATTACTCCAGAACAGAAACGCCTTTGGCACCCATCACCCACGCCCGCCGCCAGCGCCCGCTCGCTGGTAAAACACAGGGCGAAGCGATTTACCGCAGTCAACGCCTGACCGCTTCTTACGTTCACTTTTATTTCCCCTCCAACCCCACAGCAGTCGCCGCCTTGTTTCTGCCTTGAACATGGAAAATTCCAACGCTTTCGATAAGGCAGCCATCGACGCGATTTATCACACCATCCACAGCCGTCGCGACATCCGCGAATTCGCCCCTGGCCCATTGCCGGATGGCCTGCTGGAGCGGCTCTACGCCGCCGCCCACGCTGCGCCCTCGGTCGGCTACATGCAGCCCTGGCGCTTGATCCACGTCAGCGACGCAGCCCTGCGCGAAGGCATGGCGCAACTCGTCGAAGAAGAACGACTACGCACCGCTGCCGAACTGCCGACCCGCACAGCAGAGTTTCTCAAACTCAAAGTAGAAGGCATCAAAACCTGTGCCGAAGTCGTTGTCGTGGCACTCATGGATGGTTGCGAAAACCACCTGTTCGGCAAGCGCACGCTGCCTGAAATGGCGCTTGCCTCCGCTGCCTGCGCCATTCAAAACATGTGGCTGGCGGCACGCGCCGAAGGTATTGGCCTGGGCTGGGTCTCCTTTTTCGAACCCGCAGCACTCGCTCGTCTGTTTGTCATGCCGCCGGGTGCAAAACCCATTGCCATCCTGTGCCTCGGCCATGTCGCTGAATTCTCTGCCCAACCCACGTTAGAAACGCTTGGCTGGGGTCAGCGCCTGCCGATTGAATCGGTCGTATTTGAAAACTGCTGGCCTGCGGATGCGCAGCCAACCCCAACGGCTTATTGAACAATCTGCGCAATTGTCACCGGCACTCCACCGCAAGTTGTGCAAGAATTAACGGGTCTGTCACTACCGAAAGAGAATCCCATGAACAACTCCAACCGTACCACCTCCTTTGCAACAGCATCTCTACTCAGTCTTTTCATAGCAGCGTCCTGTGTGAGTACCTCAGCGCACGCAGACAAACCCGAATGGGCCGGCAATGGTGGCAATGGTGACCATGGTGACAGCGGCAAACACTCCAAACACGACAGCCGCGATGACTTCAGCAGGGATGATCAACGACACAACGGTGGAAAAAAAGATAAGCATCGCCACCATGATGAGGATGATTACCCACGCGACCGCAGAGATGATGACCGAGCCTCGCGTGATGGCTCGCGCATCTCGATCAATGCCTATTTCGATGATCGCGAGCGCGACTATGCCCGCAGCTATTATCGTGAAGAATTCAGCCGGGGTAACTGCCCTCCTGGTCTCGCCAAAAAACATAATGGTTGCCTGCCACCTGGCCAGGCAAAGAAGTGGCATCGCGGGGCGCGACTGCCCAGCAGTGTGGTGTACTACCCCGTCCCCAACGAAGTGATGATTCATTTGCGCCCGGCACCTGCCGGTCATAAATATGTCCGCGTTGCCTCGGACATCCTGTTGATTGCCGTTGGCTCCAGCATGGTAGTCGACGCCATTGAAGATTTAGGCCGGTAATCAACAGTTGCATTTTTAGATAGTCACTTCAAGCTTTGCCAGAAGCTTGATACAACGCCCTGCAATATCAGCTACGCGTCTATTGATATTGCAGGGCATTTCGTTTCCCGCTTTTATTTTTCCATCCTGAGCCTGCTGTGAATATTGTCCTTCGTTACCACAAAATCTTCCTCGTCATCTTGATCCTGATCTGGGGCATGGGCTATCCCGTCATGAAGGTTGGGCTGGCCTATTGCCCACCCCTGATTTTTGCCGGCTTGCGCGCCATGCTGGGCGGTCTCGCTCTGGCAATACTGGCCCTGCACAGTGGGGAAGCATTGAATTTTGGTGACAACTGGCGTGCCATGCTTGCCTCGCTCGTTTTCAACGTGCTGCTGTTTTTCGGGTCTTCGGCCATTGCCATCAAATTTTTACCGTCCGGCATTGCTTCCATTTTGCTATACGCCCAACCCATCATGGTCGGCGTTCTGGCTCATTTCCTGCTCGGTGAAATTCTGACTCGCCGCAAACTGATTGGTTTACTGGTCGGCTTTTTGGGGGTCGCCATCATTAGCTACAAAGGGCTTACCGGCGACTTATCCCTCTATGGCATCGGCATGGGGTTGCTCTCTGCACTGGGCTGGGCAATCGGCACCGTCTCCATCAAACGCAAAAATCCGCGTTCGATTTACTGGTTTATTTCCCTGCCGTTTCTCGCCGGGGGGTTCTCGCTTTGCCTCATCGGTTTTGCATTGGGCGAAAGGCTCCATGAGATTGTCTGGAACACACCCTTCATAGTCACCCTGTTGTGGGGCTCCATCATTGGTCTGGCCACCTCGTGGGTGATCTGGTTCAACCTGGTCAAAACAGGCGATGCCAGCACACTCTCGGCCAATACTTTTTTAGTGCCCGTGGTCTCCATGGTCGGTGGCGCAGTGCTGTTAAATGAATCCGTTCCGCTCAGCCTTTTCGTTGGCGGCACATTGGTGGTCTACAGTATTTACCTGGTTAACCGCTCAGTGCCTTAAACCAGAAAACAAACGCAGCAAATAACGCCGTTGGTGCAGCAAGATTTTTATGCTTTTTGCGCCCACGCCTGAATGATTTTTGCCATCTGCGGCAAGCCTTCTTCTATCGCTGCCAGGCCGGGCGAGAGAATGTAGGCGGACTTGATCTCCTGGACTTCGTTATTTGCTAGCGCGGGAAAATCCAATCCGTCAAACCGTTCAAAAAAACGCGTCGGCTGAAATTTCTTGCCGCACCAAGAGGCAAAAACAATGTCCGGACGCCGTATCACCAGCGCCGACTTTTCAGCAATGATACGCTCCTTTGCACTGCGCTTTTGCGCAAGCTCGGCAAAAATATCGTCCCCTCCGGCGAGGGTCATGAGCTCGGAGACCCATTGAATGCCGCTAATCATCGGCTCATCCCATTCCTCAAAATACACCCGCGGGCGGCGCGGCAAAGTGGTGGCCGCCTCACGCACTCCGGCCATCTGCGCTTCGAGTTTTGCCACCAGCTGCGCTGCGCGCTCTTGTGCGCCGACCAAATGACCGACTGTCGTGATCATGGCCAAAATATCGGCCACGCTGCGTTGGTTAAAGTGATGCACGGCAATGCCCGCCTTCACCAGATCACGGCAGATATCCGCCTGCAAATCAGAGAACGCCAGCACCAGATCAGGCTTTACCGCCAGAATTTTGTCGATGCGTGCAGTTGAAAAACCGCTGATCTTGGGTTTTTCTTTGCGCGCCCGCGCAGGCCGCGTGGTGAAACCTGAAATACCGACCACGCGCGCTTCCTCCCCCAAAGCGTAGAGCACCTCGACGGATTCAGTGGATAAGCAGGCGATGCGCTGCGGCAGATAGGCGGACTTTGATGCCATGTTCATTTTGATCGCTGAGCGTTTGCTTGAGGGTTTAACTGGTCGTTGTTTGCTGGGCGGTTTGTCGGACGTTTTTCACGCGCCGAATCCAGCGCCAGACAGAGTTTTTCCGCCCCGTCCAACAGGCGCGGTGTATGTCGCTGAATTTCCTGCGGCGGGATGAAATACAGGTTATCGCGCTTGACGGCTGCCAGCGTTTTCCAGCGCCGCCAATCGTTCAGCCACTCCGGACGTTCATCGCCCATGCCGCTGGCCACAATCACTTCAGGATTGGCGGTGATCACGGCTTCCACCGTGACAGTCGGAGCCAAAATCGGCAGACTGCCAAACACATTGCGCCCGCCACATAAGCGAATGACATCGCTGATAATCTGTTTGTCATTCACTGTCATCAAGGGCTGTTTCCAGATCTGATAGAACACATCCACCACCGGGCGTTGACTAAAGCGTGCTGCCAATGCTGCATGACGCGCGCGAAAGGCTGCTGCTGCAGGATTAGCGACCGATTCAGTGCCTGCCAGTGCGCCAAAGCGTTCAATCTCGCGGGCCACATCCTCGATGCGGTCAGGTTGCGAAACATACAGGGCAATTCCCATCGCCCTTAATTTTTCCAGCACGGCGGGTGGGTTGCCACTCTGCCAGGCAATGACCAGATCGGGCTTTAACGCCAGAATGGCTTCTAAATCCGGCTGGGTATAGCCGCCCACTTTGGGCAACGCTTTAGCCGCTGGCGGGTAATCACCATAATCCACATTGCCTACCAGCTTGCCGCCCGCACCCGCAGCGTAAAGCTGCTCGGTAATGTGGGGTGCCAGGCTAATGATGCGTTTAGCGGGGGGGGAAGCAACCACAGCGTTGTGAACAGCGGTTTGACTCCATACCGGACTCTGGCCGACACCACAGACCAATAGCAAAAAACAGGATAGCCAGTGACTTTTCATTTTTTCATTCCGCCGGAACCTGTCTCTGCAGTCGCCGTTGTCATAGCGGCATTGGCCAATGCGTTTTTAGCTTCCTGACTCTTTTTCCAATCACTGATAGTGGCGAAAATCAGCCCGCCAAGAATCAAGGCAAAGCCCAGGCTGTTGGTCAAGGTAACGGCTTCGCCCAGCACGACAGAAGCTGCTGCATAGCCCACCGCAGGCACGCAAAGCAGGCTCAGACTCGTGGTAATGGCAGGCAGCGCGCGCGTCACGCTGATCATGGCCCAAAAACAAAAAGCCGTAGCAATCGGGCCGTTGTAAAGCAACACCCAGCCCAGCGGCCCACCCCACTGTATCGTGCGGACATCTTCAAGCCAGAAGACAAAGGGAATAAGCGCACATGCCGCCACCGTCAGCTGCCAGGGCATGAGCGACAACGGCGAGCCTTTCCATTGATGGCCGCGCACCTTCACGATCAAAATCGCCCATAACAATGCCGCAAACAGCAACAGGCCATTCCCCAGCACCGTATTAGGATCATGCCAATCAAAAGCCAGCGGATTAAACAACACCGCCACGCCAGCGAGCCCCAGCACCAGCCCCACCATACGCAACGCGGTCAACGATTCGCCCAGCCATAACACAGCCAAAGGCACAACCCACAGGGGCGTGGTGTAAGCCAGAATGGCAGAACGTCCGGCGGGCACATATTGCAAGCTGATGTTGACCAACCCCATGAATGCGGCCATCTGCAACAAACCTACGCCCAGCACCAAAGGCCAATCTTGCCGATGCGGAAAGCGCAGCTCATGCCGCCAGGCCGCGATAATCGCCAGCACAATCGCCCCCATGATCAGGCGCAACGCAGCAAAAGTGAGTGGCGGCACATAGTGCAGGCCATACTTCATGACCGGCCAATTCACACCCCAGAAAAACACCACTGCCGCCAGCAACAACCATGCGGTGCGCTGGCCTACTACGCCTACTAAGCCTACTGCGCCTTGATTTGCCATGATCCCGTCCCCATCGATTAAAAATTTTTATCGGCCTGATTCTACAACCCGGTCATCAGCAGGCCGTACGACAGCCAAACCACCGACTAATCCACTATCATCACCGTGTTACCAGCGCCGACTTTTTTAACGTATATCGCTCATGACTCGTCCTTTAAGACTTTCCATTCTTGATCAAACCCCGGTGATTTCAGGCCAGCGAGTAGCTGATGCCATTGCTGCCACGGTTGATTTTGCGCAGGCGGCCGACGCCTTGGGCTTTTATCGCTACTGGTGTGCCGAACACCATGGTGCGCGTAGCGTGGCCAACCCTTGCCCTGAAGTGATGATTGCCCGTCTGGCCAGCGCCACGCAACGCATGCGCATTGGCTCGGGTGGCATCATGCTGCCGTACTATTCAGCATGGAAAGTGGCCGAGCAGTTCTTGATGCTCGAGGCCTTGTTTCCGGGCCGCATTGATCTGGGCGTTGGCCGCGCGCCGGGAACTGATCAACGCACCGCGCGCGCGGTTTCCCCCAGCGGTTTGCGCAGTGATTTATTTCCCCAGCAGGTGCAAGAGCTGATTTGGCTATTGACCAACACCGTGCCCGAAGATCACCCCTATCACGGGCTGGTGCTACAGCCGGAAATCGAGACGCGACCCGAGCTGTGGATGCTGGGTTCGTCTGACTTTGGTGGAGCGCTAGCCGCGCATGTGGGCATCCCGTTTTGCTATGCGCAATTCATCAATGCGCAGCATGGGGATGCGGTCATGCAAATGTATCGCGACAATTTTCAGCCGGGTTATGAATCCGCACCGCGTAATGCCGTTGCCATTTTCGTGATCATCGCGGATACGGAAGCCGAGGCGGAAGACATCGCTGCTGCAGTCGATTTGCGTCGCTTATTCATGGCGTATGGGCAAAACCTGCCCGTGCCCACCATTGCTGAAGCCCAATCGATCCAGTATACAGAGCGTGACCGCCAGGTCATGGCCAACGAGCGGCCACGCAGCATCATCGGTACGCCGGACCAGGTGGCAGAACGCATGCTGGCCTTGCGAGAAAAATTCGATACTGATGAGCTGATTATTCTCACGGTTGCGCCCAGAATCAAAGCGCGCTTTCGCACGGCAGAGCTATTGGCTCAAACATTTTCTCTAGTGTCAGGCTGACATGCTGCATTAAAAGCGCCATCTCACCCCATTCACCAGAAACACCCCCCTTCAATCATTCAGTTACCTGGATCACTCCATGCACAACACGCCCCCCTCAGCTACGACAGCACGTGCCTTGATTGATGCAGCGCCTTTGAGCCGGTTTCAGTGGCAAACATTTTTCCTGTGCTTTTGTATCACGCTGTTCGATGGGTTTGATACACAAGCCATTGCCTTTACCGGCCCGGCCATTGCCAGCGCATTTCATCTGGAGCCCAATGAACTCACGCCGCTGATCGTTGCGGGCACCTTGGGCATGGCTTTGGGTGCCGTGACTTTGGGTTCCTTGGGCGACCGGATTGGCCGACGAACGACAATTCTTTGGGCGGTGCTTGTTTTTGGCGTCTTTTCTTTGCTCACGGGATTTGCGCGCTCGCCACAAGAGATTTTGCTTGCGCGTTTTTTCACCGGCTTGGGCATGGGTGGCGCAGTGCCTGTCGTGCTCTCTTTAGTCAGTGAGCTCTCCCCTGCCCGCCACCGGGGTTTGATTATCACGGGTGCATTGCTGGGCTTGCCCACGGGTGCCATTGGTGGCGGCTTGTTGGCTTCGCGCTTGTTGCCGCAAATGGGCTGGCAAGGCATTTTTATCATCGGCGGGGTTTTGCCACTGCTGTTTTTATTCGTCTTACTGGTACGTTTGCCGGAATCCCCCTTCTTCCTGGCCGTAAAAAACCCGGCGTTTTACCAAAATAAAATTCAATCCCTTTTAGCGCAGATGTTGCCCACTATCAGCCGCGAAACGCTGCAAAGTTGCGCGCAAATCAGCCCGGAAGAAACAGCGCGGGCATCTTTCAAAGCCTTGCTGCAACCAAAGTTTTTACGCAACACGCTGGCCGTGTGGCTCACCTATTTCTGTAACTGGGCAGCTTGGTTCATGCTGTTGCTGTGGCTGCCCACCGTGCTCAAAATGGCTGGTCTTCCGGCGGCACAAGCGGCGCTAGGCACGGTGATCATCAACAGCCCGGCTGTTTTGTTTTGCTTGGTCATGGCGTATTACCTGCCTAAAAAACCTGTGCGCGTGCTGCTCACGGCGACCTTGTCATTGGGCATCGTCGTCACCTGGATGTTAAGCATGGCAGGCAGTCATTGGGCCTGGGTGTTTTTTCTGGTGGGTGCGGCGGGCATCGGAGTTGGCCTGCCGCAAATCGCCTTGAATTATGTCGTGCTCGAAGCCTACCCCACCGAGCTGCGCGCTACGGGTGCTGGCTGGGCGATTGGCATGGGGCGCACCGGTTCTATCGTCGGTGCCGGCTTAGGCGGCTGGCTGCTGAAAACCTTTGGCGTTGCGGGATTTTATTCAGCGCTGAGTGTGCCGCTGCTGCTGGCTATCGCCGGTGTGCTGATGATTCGCACAGAAAAAGAGGCAAAAGCCGCGCTAAGCGTCAAAGGATAAGCCTTTTAGCAAGACATACAAAGCAGCAACCCAAGCCAGCTTTATTGTCGTCTCCCCTCGCCCGCCCTTAAGTCACAGGCAAATTTTTCAACGCATCCTCAAACCTTGCCCATGCGGCTTCGCTGCCAGGCAAGCCAAAACGCAGGGCGGCAGGCTGGGCGAGACGTCGAACCAGAATGCCGCACCGGGCAAGATGTGCGTAACACGCTTGCGCTTCATCTCCCTGACAAAGTACATATTGAAACAGCGCCGTGCCACCGCTCGGAACCAATCCATAGCGATGCAATAGCGCAGCCAAGCGTGCACTGGTCTGGCGCAAATACTCACGCTGCGCGGCTTGCCACACCGTGTCACCAAGACCGACTTTTGCCACAAAGCGCGCCGGGTGCGCCAGCGGCCAGGGGCCGAGCATTGCTTGCAAGTGAGACAACACATCATTTGCCGCAATACAAAATCCGACCCGCGCACCGGCCAGACCAAAAAACTTGCCCAGCGAGCGCAAGACAATCACATTTTCAGCAGCACTCATCCCTGCCACAGCCGAGAGCGAATTTTCAGCATCCACATCGGCAAAGGCCTCATCCACCACCAGCCAGCCCTGGTGTTGTGCCAGGCGTTCAGCGGCGGCTAATAAAGCTTCGCGTGAAAAGACATGACCATCGGGATTGTTCGGATTCGCCAGCAGGATCACGTCGGCCTGTTGTTGCAGTACATCCTGCGCTGCGCATTCAACCACCTCATGCCCCGCAGCGGCCCAAGCGGGAGCATATTCGCCATAACTGGGGGAAAGCACCGCCACACGGCCAGGCAAACGCAAGCGCGGCAGCGCCATGATGGCCGCTTGTGAGCCATTCACGGCAAGCAGATTTTTTGCCCCGTAATAAGCACATGCGGCCGCATGCAAACCATCATCGTCTTCCGGCAGGCGCTGCCAAACAGCCGCCGGAATGTCCGGAACGGGATAAGGCATCGGCGCAATGCCCGTGGATAAATCAATCCAGTCATCCAGAGAAATGCCAAATGTCTGGCTTGCTGCCAACAACTTGCCACCGTGTTCAAGCAAAAGCGAATTTTCCCTGGCTGAACAAAAAGCCCACAATGCTTAATCCGGTAATCACCGCCACCCACGCACTTTGCCCGCAGACGACCAGCGCGCTGGCACGGGCAATATCCGCCGGACGCACGGTATTCTGCACCGTCGTCGAATCCTTGCCAGGGCCAACTTTTGGCCTCATCTCCCACTGACCGTGATACATCGCCGCACCGCCCAGCTGAACGCCAAGCGCGCCAGCACCTGCAGCTAAAACAGGCCCGGCATTCGGGCTATCCCAGGCTTTGGCTTGATAACGCCAGCACTGCAAGGCGTTGCGCGTTTTACCTAACAGAGCATAAGTGAGCGCGGTGAGCCGGGCGGGAATGAAATTCAGCCCATCGTCAATGCGCGCTGCGGCCCAGCCGAAATACATCCGCCGCGCATCCTTGTAACCCCACATCGCATCCAGAGTGTTGGCCAGGCGAAACATCACAGCGCCCGGCCCACCCGCGATGCAAAACCAGAACAAGGTACCAAACACCGCGTCGTTGCCATTTTCCAGAATCGATTCCACCGTCGCACGAGAAACGCCCTCTTCATCAAGCGTCGAGGTATCACGCGAAACCATCCAGCCCACATGCTGGCGGGCAGCATCCAGATCATGTGCTGCCAAATCTTTTGCCACGCGCTCGCCGTGCTGCACGAGGCTATGCGTACCCAGGGCAAAATACAGCAACACCGCATCGGCAACCCACGCCCATCCACTGCGCCAGCCCCCCAGCACTTCGCTGGCCCATGCGCTCAAAGGGCCTCCGTTAAGGGTGAAAGAAGCAAACAACGTCATTAACCCATGACACGTCAGCAGGCACAAACCAGCGCTCAGCGCAACACAGGGCACAACAAGCAGTAGCCAGGCCAGTAAACCGCGTAATCGATTAAAGACAGGATGCCCGGGTTCTCCACGACGCAACCAGCTTTCCGTGACATTCGCCAGATAGCCAAACCCGACGAGAGGATGAAACCGACGCGGCTCACCCAACAGGCGATCCAGCACCACTCCGGTAATCAGCGATAACGGCAAAGCCGTGGAAATCACGAGCATGGGATAATTGACCGAGCAGGAAAATATCAAAACGTGATTTTAAGCTTTTCCGGCAAAACATATTGCAATGCAACAAATTGTAACACAAATGAATAAATTATCCCTTCCCCGGCGCACTACCACGCTGATGATTCAAGGCTGCACGTCCGATGCCGGCAAAACGACGCTCGTTGCCGCGCTGTGTCGAATTCTCCATCGCCGAGGCGTGAAGGTCACACCGTTCAAGCCGCAGAACATGGCGTTGAATTCTGCCGTCACCATCGATGGCGGCGAGATCGGTCGCGCCCAGGCCCTGCAAGCACAGGCTGCAGGGCTTGCACCGCGCATCGACTTCAACCCGGTGTTGTTAAAACCCACGACGCCGCCGAGTTCTGGGACCACGTCAAAATCGACCTGTTCCCCGATTCGGTTTACGTGTTCACCCCCAAGAGCAAAATCATGTCGATGCCTCGGGGGGCCACGGTCATCGACTTCGCCTACGCGATCCACAGCGATG
>JALRCC010000159.1 GCA_023257495.1 Rugosibacter sp.
GCATTGCCGCCGTACTTGACGACGATGGTGCGATCATGAAAGCGTTTGATATAAGGCAGGGCTTCGGCAAGAACGCCAGCCTTGATGGCGGGTGCGGGTTTGCTGGTCATGGGCGTGAAGTGCGAGTGATAACTTCGCCCATTCTAGCGATGTGCACAAGAAAACGGGGCGGGGCGGCTGATGTCCGCCGCCCCGCCCCGCAGGCCTTGCCGCGCCGTGTTGCCAGAGCCGACTTTTTACTGGATGGCCAGCCGCTTGGCCTGCACCGCGACTTTTTTGGGCAATACCAGCTCCAGCACGCCATCAGTGTATTTGGCGCTGGCCTGCGCTTCATCGACTTCCTGCGGCAACTCGAAGCTGCGCGATGATTTACCGAAATAACGCTCGCTGCGCAGCATCTTTTCGCCATCCTTGACTTCCTTTTCTTCATGGCGCTCGGCGCTGATCGACACGACCGCGCCATCAATCGACACGTGGATGTCTTCCTTCTTCACGCCGGGAATTTCGGCGTGTATTGCATAGGCGTTTTCGCGTTCTTTGACATCGACTTTCAAGGCGGGTGCGGCGGTGCTGGCCTTGCCGCTAAATTCGACAGGACGTACAAAAAAGCCACGCAGCAAGTCATCCAGCTGATCACGGTAAATCAGGTTGTTCATGGTCTGTTCCTTTCAAGGTTGAATGGTTGGTTTCCGCTCGATTGAGCGTCTTACGAAGGCTATATAGGCACGCCCCGCCGGTTTTCAAGAGCGGGTAACATGCGGCATGACTCTGCAAGAGCTTTCCCGTGCCGTTGACGCGCTGCGTCCCCGCTTGCTGCGGTTTGCCCTGCTGCAACTGCGCGACGCTGCGGTTGCCGAAGATGCGGTGCAGGAAGCCCTGCTCGCGGCGACCCTGCACTTTGACCAATTCCAGGGTGCCTCAGCTGCCGCGACCTGGATCTTCGCCATCCTGAAGAACAAGATCATCGACGAGTTCCGTCGCCGTAGCCGTGAGCCGCTAGCGGACGTTGATGTCGAACAGGAGCAGGCATTCGAAGAAACGCTGGAAGAACAGTTCGATGAACGCGGCCATTGGATCTCGCATCCCACCGCCTGGGCTGACCCGCAGGCTTCGCTCGAACAAAAGCGGTTCTGGGCAGTTTTCGAGATTTGCATCAGCGGTTTACCCGAAAAACCGGCGCGGGTTTTTGGTATGCGCGAGTTGCTGGGCATGGAAACCGAAGAAATTTGTAAGGAACTCGGATTGTCTACGTCGAATTGCTGGGTGCTCTTGCACCGGGCGCGTTTGGGATTGCGCGATTGCTTGTCCCGACGCTGGTTTGGAGAAAATTAAATGCTGTCGTGTCGCGAAGAAACAGAATTGATGTCACAAAGGCTGGATCGTCCGCTGTCATTGGGTGAGCGGTTTAGCTTGCGTTTTCATCTGTTATTCTGCCGTGGCTGTCGCGCAACTCAACAGCATTTTGCTTTTCTGCAGACTGCCACACGGGCCTGGCGAGAGCACCATGATCGTGATTCAACCCTGCGTTGATTATTGATAACTTTAAGGAGTAACACCATGAAAAAAATGACATCACTTACCCTGGCTGTTGGGGCTGCTTTTGCAACGACTGCGCTCAGTACGGCGGCTTTTGCTGGCAGCAACCCTTTTGCCATGCAGAAGCTCGATAGCGGTTACCAGCTTGCAGCGGCCGATACCGATAAGAAAATGGATGGTTCATGTGGCGACAAAATGAAGGATGGCAAGTGTGGCGCCAAAATGAAAAAGAAAGACGGTAAATGTGGTGAAGGCAAGTGCGGTGCAGATAAAAAGAAAATGCACGATGGCAAATGTGGTGCTGACAAGAAAAAAGAGGGTAGCTGCGGCGCGGGCAAGAAAATGGAAGAACCCATGGCAACACCCAAGGCTGAAGAAGCCAAGTAATACAGTCAGTTTATTGTGATGAAATCCTCTGTGATTTCAGGTGCTGGTCTCGGCTTCAGGCGGGAACTCATTCCCGCGCTGAAAGCCGGGGTGCCAGGCCCGGTGAGTTTTTTTGAGCTGGCCCCTGAAAACTGGGCTGGCATGGGCGGCAGTTCAGCCCGGGATTTACGCGCTTTTACGGAGCGCTACCCCTTTGTTTGTCATGGGCTATCGCTGGATCTGGGCGGCCCTTCGCCGCTGGATGAGTCGTTACTTCAGCGCACGCGCAGTTTCATGCAGCAGCACGGCATCACGTTGTATACCGAGCATTTATCCTGGTGTGCTGATGAGGGGCATTTGTACGATCTTTTGCCGATTCCGCTCACAGCAGATGCCGTGCGTTGGGTCGCAGGCCGTATCCGCCGTGCGCAGGATATTTTGGGCATGCAGATCGGGATTGAAAATGCTTCGACTTACCTCATTCCACCGGGCGCGGAGATGACAGAAGCTGAATTCATCTGCGCCGTCGTTGAGGAGGCGAACTGCTTGCTGCATCTGGATGTGAATAATATTGTCGTCAATAGTTTGAACCACCGTTTTGATGCCAGTGAATTTCTACACTCTTTGCCGCTGGAACGTGTCTGCTACATTCATGTGGCGGGTCACCATGTCGAGCCGGATGGACTGGTGATCGACACCCACGGGGCGGATGTTATCGACCCGGTGTGGCAATTGCTCGGGCAAGCCTATGCGTTATGTGGTGTCGTACCTACGTGCCTCGAGCGTGATTTTAATTTTCCTGAATTGAGTGTTCTTGGCCGGGAGGTTGAACAAATTGCCACGTTGCAGGCGCGGTGTGCGCTGCATGAAAATAAAATTCAACGGGCTGTTGCATGAATGCGCGGCTTCCCTTTCAGGATTTTCAGTTTGCGCTGGCTCGGCATCTGCGTCAGCCGCGCCGCGTAGCCCTTCCGGTAGGTGTGTCAGTGCGCCGAGCGGCGGTGTATCACGAACTGGTACGCAATAATCTCGAAAGCTTTTTGCTTGGCTGTTTCCCTGTGTCGCATGCCTTGCTTGGCGCGCGTCGCTGGACGCGGTTGGTGGATGCTTTTTTTCGTGAAGCACGTTGTCATACGCCGTATTTTCGTGAAATTCCGCGTGAATTTTTACACTGGCTGCTGGAAACGGAAGCCTTGCCTGTCGCTGTTGTAATGCCGCCCTGGTCGCGTGAGCTGGCGCATTATGAATGGGCGGAGCTGGCTGTTGATATCATGGAAACCGCACCGCTAAAGCATGCTGCGGCTGGCGATTTGATGGCCAGCCAGCCAGTGCTGGCACCTGCGCTGATGAACTTGACTTATGCCTGGCCAGTGCATCGCATAGGCCGCGATTGGCGGCCACGCAAGCCGCAGACCACGCATCTGCTGGTGTTTCGTGATGCGGATGAGACCGTGCAATTCATCGAACTCAATCCGGTCAGCGCGCGGCTGGTGGCTTTGATAAAGGCAGAGAGCTTGACAGGGCGTGCCGCCTGTTTGCGTGTTGCCGGTGAACTCGGTTCTCTGGATCCCAACGCGCTGATCAAACATGGCACCCAATTTCTGAATCAACTCCGCGCAGCAGGCGCGATTTTAGGGAGCGCAACATGACCAAACTGATACGCACGCTGCTGAACTGGATCAACCAGAGCGGTCAGTGGCTGAGCTTCATGGGTTTGCGCTTGTTGCTGGGCTGGGAATTTTTTGAATCCGGTCTGGAAAAATTTCACGGCGACAACTGGTTTGCCGATATTCAGGACAAGTTCCCTTATCCGTTCAGCCTCATGCCGGTCAATGTCAGTTGGTCGATGTCGACCTGGTTTGAGCTGATCGGTGGCGTGGCGCTGGTGGTGGGGCTGGGTACCCGTTTTTTTGCCACGTCGTTGTTTGTGCTCACGCTCGTGGCAATTGCCTCGGTGCATTGGCCTGCGGAGTGGGGCACGTTTGCCGAATTGGCGCAAGGCTATGTCATCACCGATGACGGCCACGGCAATTTCAAACTGCCGGTTATTTTTCTGGCCATGCTCTTGCCGCTGATCTTGTCCGGCCCCGGAAAATTATCCATGGACGCGTGGATTGCGCGGCGTTATCTGGGTAAGCCATGAAAAGTCGGCGCTGGTGATACGGC
>JALRCC010000190.1 GCA_023257495.1 Rugosibacter sp.
ATCGAAGACCTCGGTAACTCGCCCCTTGGTGATTGCCAGCGTGATGGGTTTTGCCGGTTGATTGACCGCAAAGGATGTGTCGCCAAAAATAAAAATGCGCACCCGGCCATTGACGGATTCCAGATCTTTTGACTCGGTAAATACTTCGCCGATGGGAAACTGTCCGCCGACGTTTTTCATGGCGCGGTAATCGCCGATGTTGAGCTTGGCGGGCTCAAAGGGAGCATTGAAAAACAGCTGCTCGCCGCCACTGTCGAGCGTACCGGATTGCGCCTGGTCGATGCGTTTTTTGAGTGCATGACCTACCTCGCGGTAATAGGTGATGTCGTAGGCGAGTGCTTCAATGTAGCGGAGAGCCTCTGCTGCCTGCATGCGCGAGAGGTGCGGGTGTTCAATGACTTTTAATGAGCGATTGAACAATTCAATGCGAATGCGGTAGGCTTCCAACCGAAAGTTGGTGGATTGAATCAGCACGACCAAATCGTCAGGTGTCAGCTGATCAATGGCCGCAAGAACCTCTTCCGGTGATACTGCATCAAAGTCGATGCAGCGCGCTGCTGGAAGGCAGATCCGATAAGCCTGGGTTAACGCCACGGCGAGCGCACATTGTGCATCAGAGACCACCAGGGCGGCCTGCGAGGGATGATATTCAATGGCCAGTGAAAGAATGTCGCGTAGATGTTTTGTCGCGGTAGCAATGGCTGTTTGTGGTAAATGAGTCATGGGGCCAGGTTTATTTCATCTTGTGAAAAGACATCATCGGAAAAAGCATCATTAGAAAAGATATTGTCGCCGTCTTGCCAGCGCCGACTTTTCGCCAATTTTTCCTTATTTCCTTATGTCCTTATTTCGCCTTTCCGTATGTCGCGCGCTGTGTATCAATACCCCGCCGCCGACCCGGTATTTCGTCGTGGATCGATGGCACCGTAGAAGCGTTTTTTGCTACCCTGGTCGTCACGGGGTTTGCCATCCAACGCAGGTGCGCCAATCAGGATGCCCGCCGCGTGATTGGCAGGCTGGGGGTTGCCTAACTTGTGGCCCCTGTCGATCAGCAACTTCCTTGTATCCGGGCTGAACGCAAAAGTTTCCACTTCGGTGACATCCGGCAACCACTGCTGGTGGAAACGGGGGGCATCGATGGCTTCCTGAATAGTCATGCCATAGTCGATGACATTGATCATCGAATGGACGACCACGGTGATGATGCGGCTGCCGCCGGGTGTGCCGATGATCATGACGGGCTTGCCGTCGCGCGACACGATGGTTGGGCTCATCGAGCTCAACGGTCGTTTGCCGGGCGCAATGGCATTTTTGCTGCCTTGCACCAGGCCAAACAGGTTGGGCGTACCCGGTTTGACGGTGAAATCATCCATTTCGTTATTGAGCAAAATCCCCGTGCCTGCGGCTGTGACACCGGCACCAAACCAGCCGTTCAGCGTGTAGGTGACGGAAACAGCATTACCCGCGTGATCGACAATCGAATAGTGTGTGGTGTTGGTGCCTTCGGCTGGGATGTCGTGGGGAGATACGCCGGGCTTGATTTCCAGTGAAACGCCTGCTTTTTCAGGATGGATGGCCGTGCGGATGTTTGCTGCGTAAGCTTTGTCGAGTAACTGTGTGACTGGATTGCTGACAAAGCTGGGGTCGCCAAGATGGTTGTTGCGGTCGGCATAGGCATGGCGCATGGCTTCGATTTGATAATGCACGGCTTGTGCAGAAAAGTAGCCCAGTTCTTTTAACGGGTAGCCTTCGAGGATGTTGAGAATTTCGCAGATGACGACACCTCCCGAACTGGGCGGTGGAGCAGAGACGATGTGATAGCCGCGATAGTCGCATTCGATCGGCGCGAGTTCGCGCGCCTGATAATTGGCAAAATCGGCTGCGCTCAGAATGCCATGACCTTGTTGACTTGCGGTAACGATGGCCCGGCTGATAGGGCCGTTGTAAAACGCCTTTGACCCGCCACGGCTGATGAGGCGTAATGAATGCGCCAGATCTTTTTGTACCAGCCGTTCGCCCACGGTCAATGGCTGGCCATGACGCAGAAAAATAGCGGCGCTGGGCGCATCTTTTTGCAAGCGGTCTGTCGCCTGGTGCAGCATGTCCACATCACCTGCATCAAGTACAAAGCCTTTTTTGGCAAGCGCGATGGCGGGGGCGATGAGTTGGTGACGCGGCAGCGTGCCATAGCGGAGGCGAGCCAATTCCAGCCCGGCAACGGTGCCGGGGACACCTGCGGCAAGATAGCCGTGGGTGCTCAGGTTTTTGATGACATTGCCGTTCGCATCGAGATACATGGAAGGGGTTGCGGCCAAAGGTGCCTTTTCGCGGAAGTCCAGAAAGGTTTTGCGGCCATCGGCGAGTTGTAGGGTCATGAATCCGCCGCCGCCCAGATTGCCGGCTGCGGGGTAGACCACAGCGAGGGCATAGCCTACGGCGACTGCCGCATCGATGGCATTGCCGCCTTTTTTCAAGATATCCACTCCTACCCTGGTAGCCAGATGTTGCGCTGTAACGACCATGCCGTTTTCTGCAGCCACAGGCAGCGGCGAAGCGCCAAAGGTCGGGCAGCTCGCTGCAAAGAACGAGCAGGCCAGGAGCAGGCGGGAGGTGTTGCGCAAAAATGGGGAGGTCACGACAGAATCTCGGGTAAGCGCTTAAAGATGAATGGGATCAGCAGGTACGCCGATCAATTTTCAAGGTTTGCAGCAGGGTCGCGCCAATTTCCTCAATGGATTTGGTGGTTGATTCCAGCCACTCAATGCCTTCGCGGCGCATCATCTTTTGCGCCTGGTCAATTTCCCAACGACAGTTGTCGAGCGATGCGTAGGTGCTCTCAGGCCGGCGTTCCTGGCGAATGGCAGAGAGTCGGTCAGGGTTGATGGTTAAGCCAAACAGCTTGTGTCGGTGTTTGGTGAGCCCATCGGGAAGCTTGTTGCGTTCAAAATCTTCTGGAATCAAAGGATAGTTGGCTACCTTGATCCCAAACTGGATTGCCAGGTACAGGCTGGTGGGCGTTTTGCCACTGCGCGAGACGCCCACGAGAATGACATCGGCTTTATCCAGTTCAGTGCTGGAGACACCATCATCATGGGCCAGCGTGAAATTGATCGCATCCATCCGCGCCACGTATTCTGAAGAATTCACCAGACTGTGACTACGCCCGATGGTGTGGCTGGACTTCATGCCAAACTCGGCTTCCAGTGGCGAGATAAAAGCGCCGAAAAAATCGAGAATCAGGGCATTGGCCTGGTGCAGCACCATCACGGTTTCCGGATTCACCAGGGTTGAAATCACAATGGCTCGATGGCCATCCTTCATTCCTGCCGCATTGATTCTGGCGACACAGTCAGTGGCCTTGGTAACGGAATCTATAAAGGGCATGCGCACTTGAGCTGTCTGGATGTCTTCAAATTGGGAAAGCAAACTGTGCCCCAGTGTTTCGGCGGTAATACCTGTGCCATCGGAGACAAAAAAAACGGTATGTCGGGCAGACATGGGTGTGGAAAGGGTCATGAATAATCTCTCAGGAAGGCAGAAGGCAGGTAAAAGGCTATAAAATGGCGGTTTTCCCTCCATGTTAACAGAAGGAACTCGTATGTCTTCATCTATACCTTTCACCCATCGCTACGCGATTGGCTTTGAGCATTTACGCATGACCGATGTGGGAGATGTTGGCGGCAAAAATGCGTCACTGGGGGAGATGATCAGTCAACTGGCCGCATCGCAAGTGCGTGTGCCAGGCGGGTTCGCCACGACGGCATTGGCGTACCGCGAGTTTCTCGCCCATCAAGGGCTGGCTGACCGCATTAACGCCGCGCTGGATGCGCTGGATGTGGATGATGTCGAAAAGCTTGCCGAAGTGGGTGCGAAGATTCGTCAATGGGTGGTGGATACGCCGTTTCCACCCAAGCTGGAAGATGAAATCAAACAGGAATACGAGCTTCTGATTGCGTCAAGTGGCGCTGATGCCACCTTTGCTGTGCGTTCTTCAGCAACGGCAGAAGATCTGCCCGATGCTTCGTTTGCGGGCCAGCAGGAAAGCTTTTTGAATATCCATGGCTATGACAACATTCTGCATGCGATCAAGGAAGTATTTGCCTCGCTCTACAACGATCGCGCTATCGCCTATCGTGTGCATAAAGGTTTTGCGCATTCCGAGGTAGCCTTGTCAGCAGGCGTGCAGCGCATGGTGCGTTCAGATACCGGCGCTTCCGGCGTGATGTTTACGATGGATACCGAATCGGGCTTCGATAAGGTCGTATTTATCACCTCAAGTTATGGCTTGGGCGAAACGGTGGTGCAAGGGGCGGTGAATCCTGACGAGTTCTATGTTCACAAAGCGACGTTGGCCTTGGGCAAGCCTTCCATCATTCGACGCAATATGGGCAGCAAGCTCATCAAGATGATTTTTACCGACTCGCGGCAAGCCGGACGCAGTACGGAAACAATCGATGTGCCGGAAAACGATCGGCATGTTTTCTCGCTGACTGACGCAGATATTCTTGAGTTGGCTCGTTATGCCATGATCATTGAAGCGCACTATCAGCGGCCGATGGATATCGAATGGGGCAAGGATGGTCAGGACGGTAAGCTGTATATCCTGCAAGCACGCCCCGAGACCGTGAAATCGCAGGATACTCATGCCTCGGTGATTGAGAAATACAAGCTCACCCAGCATGGCAAAGTGCTCACCAGTGGCCGTGCCATCGGGCAAAAAATTGGCTCCGGCGTGGTGCGTGTGGTCAATGATCCCGCGCAAATGCACTTGGTGCAGCCGGGTGACGTGCTGGTGGCGGACATGACGGATCCTAACTGGGAGCCCGTCATGAAGCGTGCTTCAGCCATTGTGACCAATCGGGGCGGGCGTACCTGCCATGCAGCGATTATTGCGCGCGAGCTGGGTATTCCTGCCATTGTCGGTTGCGGTACGGCGACCACGGCATTAACCGAAGGCGAGCGTGTGACCATATCGTGTGCCGAGGGGGACACGGGGTACGTATATCGCGATGCGCTTGAGTTTGAAGTGACGCGGCAGGATGTGGGTAATCTGCCCAAGCTGCCGGTCAAAATCATGATGAACGTCGGCAATCCTGAATTGGCCTTTGAGTTTGCGCAGACTCCGAATGCCGGGGTTGGCTTGGCGCGGCTGGAGTTTGTGATTAACAACATGATCGGCATTCATCCCAAGGCGATCCTTGAGGTTGATCAGGTACCCGCCAGTTTGAAGGAAGAAATCTTGCGTCGTTCGCGCGGCTATGCTTCGCCTGAGGCATTTTTCGTGGATAAATTGACTGAAGGGGTCGCCACTATTGCGGCGGCGTTTTATCCCCAGCCAGTGATTGTTCGTTTGTCGGATTTCAAATCAAACGAATACCGCAAGCTGCTTGGCGGCGAGATTTACGAACCGGAAGAAGAAAACCCCATGCTGGGGTTCCGTGGTGCCTCACGCTACATCGCGCCGTCTTTCCGCGCTTGTTTCGAGCTTGAATGCCGGGCTATGAAGCGTGTGCGCAATGACATGGGCCTGACCAATGTGCAGATCATGGTGCCTTTTG
>JALRCC010000218.1 GCA_023257495.1 Rugosibacter sp.
ACAGGGCATGGCACGGCGGTAGCGCCATGCGGTCGACTTCACCCGGGTTCCAGGCGCAGACCAGATGCCGCCGAGAGTCTGGATTGTTTTTAAGTCCTTCAACCAGCTGTGTCATCTGGTCGATAGTGCGGATGGTGGGGGGCTCACCGTCTTTGCCGGGAACGACAGTTTCCCAGCGGCGCCACTGTTTGCCATAGACCGGACCCAGCTCGCCCTGTTCATCAGCCCAGTCGTCCCAGATCGAGACGCCATTTTCTTTCAGGTAGCGGGTGTTGGTATCGCCCTGCAAAAACCATAACAGCTCATGGATGATGGAGCGCAGGTGCAGTTTTTTGGTGGTGAGTAAAGGAAAGCCCGTCGCCAGATCAAAGCGCATCTGGTGACCGAAAACGGAGCGTGTGCCGGTGCCCGTTCGATCAGATTTCTCCGTGCCGTGTTCCAGTACATGGCGCATCAGGTCAAGGTATTGACGCATAGGACAGATTATTGAATGTGTGGATTATCGATTGTAAAGCACCTTGGCTAATAGAAGACGCGAGCCACAGCAGTTGGTCAAAGTGTTTCGCTTACCAAGGGAATCACTGGACGCTGACGATTCCACATGCCTGCAGTCAGGTGATCGGATTTGTGTCTTGATGAAAGCGGGGGCACCTATAATCAATGCCCCCGCTTCAATACCCCCGCTTCGAGCGTAGTTATCTCCGCTAATGGATGAAAGACATGACATTTCCTCGTATCGACCTGCATCCTGTTCGTGACTTTCCGGCTTTTGGTGTTGCTGGCCATGCCCTCATCGTTATTCCTGAAAATGCCGAGCTGCCGGTCGGGCTGCCGGCACGCGCGCAATGGCTGGCGGTATTAAAACGCAAGGCCATGAAACCGGCGGAACTTGCCAAAACGCCTCTGGCCATTGATTTGCCGGATGGTCAGCGTTTGGCACTACTCATGAGTGATGCAACACTTTCCCGCTTTGAGCAGCTCACCCGATTGCGCCAGGCTGTGATGCTGTTGCTAGAAGAGTCGCCTAAAACGCTGGCCTTGTGGGCGACGGATACGGATCTTTCGCGCGATCTTTTGTTTACCGCATTGGTGAATAGCTTTCCGTTACCTGTCCGCAAGAAAAAGTCCGCCGTAGTGCTCACAAAGATTGAATTATTCAGTCCGCTTAAAACGGCTGATCTTGACCCGGTCATTGCGTTGGCCAAGGCCAATAATCTCGCCCGTGAATTGACAGCTTTAGCGCCCAATGAGCTGACGCCTGCAAGCTACCGCCAACGTATTCGACATCTGGCGAAAGTGCATGGTCTGCGCATTGAAGAATATGGTTTGAAGCAATTGAAAAAAATGGGGGCGGGTGCTTTTTGTGCTGTAGCGCAAGGCTCGCATGAGGATGATGCGGCGATCGTGCATTTGAGTTATCAGCCTTCGATTTCTCTCAATAAAACTCGCAAGAAATTAAACAACGTGGCACTGGTGGGCAAGGGTATCTGCTTTGATACAGGTGGCCACAATCTCAAACCTGCACGGTATATGGCCGGTATGCACGAGGATATGAATGGATCGGCCATTGCCCTGGCGTTGACTTTGGCCGCCGCTGAAATGCGGTTGCCGGTGAGCATTGATTGCTGGCTGGCAATAGCGCATAACCATATTTCAGCCACAGCGTATAAACAGAATGACATCGTCACGGCACTGGATGGCACCACGATTGAGGTTGTGCATACCGATGCCGAGGGGCGCATGGTGTTGGCAGATACACTGACCCTGGCCACGCGTAGAAAACCTGATCTGGTCATTGATTTTGCAACACTCACCGGGTCCATGCATGTTGCGCTGGGGATGAGGCATTCCGGCATTTTTGCGAGCACAGATCAATTAGCTCATCTGGCGGTAGCAGCAGGCGTAGCGAGTGGCGAACGTGTCTGCGTATTTCCGCTGGCGGAGGATTATGCCAAGGCGCTTGAATCCAAAGTCGCCGATATCAAGCAGTGCACATTGGATGGCGAGGCGGATCATATTTTGGCGGCACTGTTTTTACAGCGCTTTACCAATAAGCACGATTGGGTGCATGTTGATCTTTCGGCATCGAGCTGCACCGGTGGACTGGGCGCTGTGGCGAGTGATATCACCGGTTTTGGGGTAGCCTGGGGCGCTACGATGCTAGCACAATGGCTTCAACTTCAAAGAAGTTAAGGGGGGTTTAATGCCCTGTGTGCCATGTTGCACCTTTCGCAAGCGCTGTTTTTGGTATCATCGGGGCAAATAAAGGTTAAATAGATTTTTGAATATAAAAAAGCGGTCGGTTCGCCATGGGATAGGTAGATGAAAATAGTTAATAACTTTTGGAATCTTGTTTTCATTGTTGCTGAAGTATTGCTGATTGCTTTTTTTTCCTATCGCGAGTCGGCTACTTATTATTCGTTTGATGTTTTCTATTGCGTGCCTATCCTGCACGCAGCTCGTTTGAGTTCAATTCGCGCGTTGCGGCGTTCGGATACGCAGTTGCCTGTCATCATTGGAATTTTTGTGGGCGTTGTCTGGACTACGGGTGAGTTTCTTGCGGTATATCCGGATTACCCCTGGAATGCCTGGTTACTGAATGCTTTTGCTCGGAGTGTCACGTTTACCGTGATTGGCCGCGTGATGGCCAGGGTGTGGCGTGAAAGAGAGTCCTCGCGCAAGGATATGCTGACCGATCTGGCTAATCGCCTTGAATTCACCGAGCGCTTTGCGGTCGAGCAATCACGGAGCGCTCGTTCGGGAAAACCTTACTCCTTGTTGTTCATTGATATCGATCAATTCAAATCGCTGAATGACGAGCAGGGTCATTACACAGGAGATCAAGCGCTCAAAGCACTATCTGCCATTCTTACAAGTAACTCCAGAGCGGGCGACGTGGTTTGCCGGTTTGGTGGGGACGAGTTTGCTTTATTGTTTCCCGAGACAGATGATGCTTCTTGTAAGTTGTTGGCCGATCGGATCATGGAAGTGGCCAAAGCTGATTTTCAAAGTAAAGGCTGGCCAATTGGCCTGTCCGTGGGTTGTGTCACTGGGTCGGGTTCGAGCCAGAGCATTGAAGAGCTGTTGCAGATTGCTGACGGAAAAATGTATTCAATGAAAAAAGAAGCGCGTACTCAGTTGCGTAGCGATGATGCTTTGGCAATGAAGGATGCGCCCGTACGTGATCAACATCGGTATTGAGCAAGCAAGGCGCTATTCATGAATGAATCTTCCCAAATGGTTGAGGTAGAAGTTTGCAATACGACAGGTCAGTCGCCTGATGCGGCTGTCATCTGGATGCATGGGTTGGGCGCGGATGGGCATGATTTTGAACCCATCGTGCCAGCGCTTCATTTGCCATCGCGACTTGCGGTGCGCTTTGTGTTTCCCCATGCACCAGTGCGTCCTGTGACCATCAATAATGGCATGTCCATGCGTGCGTGGTATGACATTTTTTCGCTGGGCGGTGGCCGTGAGGATGAAGCGGGTTTGCGTGCGACGCAACAGCATATCGAGTCTTTGATTGCCCGCGAGCGTGCGCGTGGCATTGCTGCTGATCGTATTGTGCTTGCGGGTTTTTCACAAGGAGGTGCCGTTGCCCTGATGACGGCGTTAAGGCATCCCGAGCGGCTTGCCGGTGTCATGGCTTTATCAACTTATTTGCCTCTGGCCGGAAAGCTCGCCACGGAGCGCCAATCGGTGAATGCCGATTTGCCCGTGTTCATGGCGCATGGAAATTCGGACGAGATCATCGGCCTTAACCGGGCTGAAAGCTCTCGCGATGCGCTACTGGCGTTGGGCTATCCGGTGGAATGGGCAAGTTATGCCATGGGACACGCTGTGTGCCCGCAAGAGGTGGTGGATATCAGTGCCTGGCTAAGCAAGGTCTTGTGAGGCGCTGATTTTTTATTCGAGTCTGGTCGGTGTGGTCTTGATTGCTGATTTTGGTCGAAACGCCTTGATTACCGTTTCATCGGTCTCGACATAGGGCCCGCCGATCAGATCAAGGCAGTAAGGCACTGCAGCAAAGATGCCCGGAACGCGCTGGTTGCCTTCTGCATCTTTTACCCCTTCCAATGTCTCTTTGATTGACTTGGGCTGGCCAGGTAAATTCAGAATGAGTGATTGCCCTCTGATGACGCCAACCTGGCGTGAGAGCAGCGCGGTAGGGACAAAATGCAGTGAGATTTGACGCATTTGTTCACCAAAACCCGGCATGATTTTGTGCGCCACGGCCAGTGTTGCTTCGGGAGTGACATCGCGGATCGCAGGGCCTGTACCGCCGGTGGTCAATACCAGATGACAACCAGCGGTATCGCACAATTCAATGAGTGTTTTTTCAATCAAGGCTTGTTCATCGGCAATTAACCGCGTCACTATGCGCCAGGGAGAAATGAGCGCGTCGGTAAACCAGGCTTCTAAGGCCGGTAAGCCCTGGTCAGTGTACACGCCGCTTGGATAACCTTGAAGATCCATACCGCTTGTTCCGTTGCCACACGATTATGAATTGCGTGGACGTATGTCC
>JALRCC010000269.1 GCA_023257495.1 Rugosibacter sp.
CAGCAGGAAAAAGCCGCCCGGCTGGCAGCCAAGGTTGCGGCCAGCCGGGCGGCGGTCGCAGCGGCGGCGACGGCGGCAACGGCAATAGCTGCGCCAGAAAAATCCACTGCAGAAAACATTCCGGCACCGACAACCGAATCCGCCACGCCCGCTGCCCTGATTGCCGCCGCGCTCGAACGCGCCCGCGCCCAGCAAACTCAGCCCCAAAACACGACCAACCTGACACCCGAACAGCAGGCCGAGATTGCCGCCATCGAAGCACGTCGCGCGCAAATCCGCGAACAGGCCCACCCGCATCTGCCGCCAGACGACTGACCTTCACGCCCGATGAACAACTCGCCCTATTTGCGCAAAGCCGCCAGCGTGCAATCCGTCATGTTGCGCGTGCTGCTCGCCTTGCTACCCGGCATCGCCGCCTATGTCTGGTTTTTTGGCGCGGCGATTGCGGTGCAGATCACGCTGACCTCGATTGCCGCGCTGGCTGCCGAAGCGCTGATACTTTATCTGCGCGACAAACCGCTCAGGCTTTTTCTCACCGACGGCTCGGCGCTGGTTACCGCCTGGCTGATTGCGCTCTCTTTTCCACCGCTTGCACCGTGGTGGCTGACGGTGCTGGCAACACTGATCGCCATCATCGTCGCCAAGCATCTGTATGGCGGCCTTGGGCAAAACCCGTTCAACCCGGCGATGGTGGCCTTTGCGTTGATGATCGTGGCCTATCCGCAATACATGTCACGCTGGCCTGGCGTCGGCGCTGGTGATTTCGCCACGCAATGGGCCATCATTTTCGGCCTGCAGGCGAATCAAGCGCTGGATGCGCTAAGCATGGCCACACCGCTGGATGCGCTGCGCACAGCTTTACACACCGTCGGCACCACGCCCCCCGCTACGATCACCAGCGCCTTGGCCAACAATCCATCCATCGGCCACCTTGCCGGTGGTGGCTGGGAATGGATTGCCGCAGGCTATCTTGTTGGCGGCCTGTGGCTAGTGCAGCAGCGCATCATCACCTGGCATTTACCCACGGCTTTTCTCGCCACCTTGTTTCTGCTCGCCAGCGTGGCCAGCGCCATCAACCCGGGTGAATTCGCCGGGCCGTTGTTCCATCTCTTCGGCGGCGGGGCGATGCTCGCTGCCTTCTTCATCGTCACTGATCCCGTGTCTGCGGCCACCACGCCTTATGGCAAGCTCATTTTTGCCTCTGGCGTCGCTTTACTTACCTGGATTATCCGCAGCTTTGGCGCTTATCCGGATGGCATTGCCTTTGCCGTGTTGCTGATGAATATCGCGGTGCCGCTGATCGACATGGCCACCCAGCCACGGGTTTTCGGACACAAGAAAAACGACCGTAACCGCCATGAGTGAATTGCCCGACATCGCAACACCACCCCCACGCAGCGCGCTGTACATCGCGCTGCGCACGGCGGCGATCCTGCTGGCCTTCACGCTGGTCTTCACTACGCTCATGGCCAGCGCCTATTACCTCACCGCGCCGCGCGTCGCGGCCAGCGCGCAGGCCGAAAAACTGCGCCTGCTCGCCGTCGTGCTAGCGCCGAGTTTTTACGACAACGACTTGCTGAATGACGCCATCACCCTGCCGCCAGCCAGCGCGCTGGGCACCAGTGAAAATACCCATCTGTACCGCGCGCGCAAAAACGGACAGCCCGCGGCGCTGGTTTTTGAAGCCATCGCGCCGGATGGCTATTCCGGAAAAATCGGCCTGCTGCTGGCGGTGTCCAACGAAGGCCAGCTGCTTGCCCTGCGCGTGACGCAACATAAAGAAACACCGGGGCTGGGCGATTACATCGACCCGAAAAAAGACCGCAACAAGGCGCACCCGTGGATCAGCCAGTTTTCCCGCATCGGTTTTGACCGCGTACCGCAGGCTCAATGGCGGGTGAAAAAAGACGGCGGCCATTTCGACCAGATGGCCGGCGCCACCATTTCGGCGCGCGCCGTGACCAATGCCAGCGGCCGCGCGCTGGCCTGGGCAAACGCTCATCGCGACAAACTGTTTGCCCTGCCCGCCAACAGCCCTTATCAGGAGTAAGCCATGAGTGCTTTACACGACATTGCCAAAAACGGCTTCTGGAAACAAAACCCGCTGCTGGTGCAGTTACTCGGCCTGTGCCCGTTGCTGGCCATCAGCACATCGTTGGTGAATGCCGTGAGCCTTGGCCTGGCGACGATTCTCGTCATGCTGCTGGCGAATTTCGCCGTTGCCAGTCTGCGCGCCCTGATTCCGTATGAAATCCGCATCCCCGTGTTTGTACTGATCATCGCCGCGCTGGTGACGGTGGTCGATTTGTCCTTCAATGCTTTTTTGCATGACCTGTATCTGGTGCTCGGCATTTTCATTCCGCTGATCGTCACCAACTGCATTGTGCTGGCGCGTGTCGAAGCCTTCGCTGCCAAAAACGGGCTGGCCGCCGCCACGCTCGATGGCGTGATGATGGGCGTCGGTTTCCTGTGGGTGATCGCGCTGATCGGCGGCTTACGTGAACTGCTCGGCCAGGGCACGCTGTTCTCCGGCATCGAGATGATTTTCCCTTCACTCTCGGGCATCCAGATGCTGCCGGCGGATTACCCCGGCTTTTTGATCATGATGCTGCCGCCGGGCGCATTCTTTACGCTCGGCCTGTTGATCGCCGGGCGCAACTGGATCGCGGCGCGCGCCAACCAGCGGCTGCTGAATCAAGGCCATCTGACGGATAAACCAGCTCACAGCACGCCAACGATTGCCGCATGACGCCCATTAAAGTTCGCGAGTTTTTTACTCGTCTGGCAGCGCGCGACCCTGCCCCAAAAACCGAGCTGGAATACGCCACGCCTTACCAACTACTCATTGCTGTCGTGCTCTCTGCGCAAGCCACCGACAAAGGCGTCAATCGCGCAACGCACGCATTATTTCGCGACTACCCGACACCCCAGGCCATGAGCACGCTGGGAGCAACCGGCATTGCACGCTACATCAACACCATCGGCCTGTATCCCACCAAGGCGAAAAATGTCGCCGCGCTCACCGAGCAATTACTGGATCAACACAACGGAGAAGTGCCGCATGACCGCGCCGCGCTCGAAGCCCTGCCGGGTGTGGGACGAAAAACGGCGAATGTCGTGCTCAACATCGTGTTCGGTGAGCCAACCATCGCTGTCGACACGCACATTTTTCGCGTGGGCAACCGCACCGGCCTGGCTCCTGGCAAAACGCCTGAAGCCGTTGAGCAAAAGCTGATGAAAGCCATCCCCAAGGAATTCCGCCTGCATGCCCATCACTGGCTGATCTTGCATGGCCGCTACACCTGCAAGGCACGCGCACCCGATTGCCCCAGCTGCATCGTGCGCGATCTGTGTGCATACAAAGAAAAAATCCCAGCAAAAACCCAGGAAAACTCTCATGTATAACCCCGACCGCGATCAGGCGCGACAATTTCTCATCAATGCTTGGCACAAGCGCTGTCAGGCAGCACCTGCCACACCGCTGGAAACCATCGCCGCCGACCTCATTGATCTGCACCCTGAATATCACGTCCTGCTCGAAGCCGACGATGCACTCACGCGCGAATGGACGCCGGAAGATGGCGAAACCAATCCCTTTTTGCATTTGTCATTGCACCTGGCAATTGAAGAACAGCTCACCATCAACCAGCCGATCGGCATCACGCCACTCTTTAATCAATTACTGGCACGCCACGGCGACCGGCATGAAGCGCTACATGCGGTGCTCGATTGCCTCGGCGAAACGCTCTGGCGCGCACAACGCGATGCTCAGCCGCTGGACAGCGCTGCCTATCTGAACTGCTTGCGCCGCGCTACAAGCTGAAAAGTTTCGCGGGCGGCCCGCGTGAAATGCATCTTCCCCAGAAAGTCGGCGCTGGCAATACGGCGTGAAACAAGTGAGAAACAGAACTGATTGGCCGTTAGCCGCCCCCGAAGATACTCAATGTCAAATACGCCGCAGTCTGGGATAATCCCGTCATCCACTTTAGCTCACGAGAACCGCCATGCGCTTTGAAGGAACCAATAACTACGTCGCTACGCCCGATTTGATGCTTGCCGTGAATGCGGCGATTACTTTGCAGCGCCCTCTGCTGATCAAGGGTGAGCCGGGCACCGGCAAAACGCTGCTGGCCGAAGAAGTGGCGCGCGCGCTCAATCTTCCGCTATTGCAATGGCATATCAAATCCACTACCAAGGCGCAGCAGGGGCTGTATGAATACGATGCCGTCTCGCGCCTGCGCGATTCGCAACTGGGCGACGAGAAGGTCAAGGACATCGCCAACTACATCGTCAAGGGCGTTCTGTGGCAAGCCTTTGAGCGAACGACGCCAGGGGTGATTTTGATTGATGAAATCGACAAGGCCGACATCGAGTTTCCCAACGATCTGCTGCGCGAGCTCGACCGCATGGAGTTCCATGTGTATGAGACGCGGCAGACCATCCGTGCCACACAGCGACCAATAGTCATCATCACCTCGAACAACGAAAAAGAGCTGCCCGACGCTTTTTTGCGGCGCTGCTTCTTTCACTACATCAAGTTTCCCGACAAGCCAACCATGCAGAAAATTGTCGATGTGCACTTCCCTGACATCAAGCACAGCCTGCTCAAAGAAGCGCTGGAAGTGTTCTTCCAGTTACGCGAGGTGCCCGGCCTGAAGAAGAAACCGTCAACGTCCGAACTGATTGACTGGCTGAAACTGTTGCTGGCCGAGGACATCCCGCCCGAAGCGCTGCATGCCAAAGACCGCCAAGCCATCGTGCCACCACTGGCAGGCGCGTTGCTGAAAAACGAACAGGACGCGCACCTGTTCGAGCGTCTGGTGAAGATGGCGCAACAGAACCGCTAACGTCTTTTCGTCATGTTGATCGATTTTTTCCAGCATCTCAAGATGCGCAAACTCGCCGTATCGACGCGCGAGTTTCTGACTCTGCTGGAAGCGCTGCAAAGCGGCCTCGCCAACCACTCGCTCGACGACTTTTATGTGTTGTCCCGTACCTGCCTGGTCAAGGACGAAACTCAGTACGATAAATTTGATCGCGCCTTTAGCGAATATTTCAAAGGCGTTGAAAATCTGCCTGGCTGGGGCGGTGTTGATGGTCAGCAAATTCCTGAAGAATGGCTCAAGGCGATGAGCATGAAACACCTCTCGCCAGAGGATAAAGCCAAACTCGAAAAGCTCGGCTGGGACAAGCTGATGGAAGAATTCAGGAAGCGGCTGGAAGAACAAAAGGGGCGGCACGAAGGGGGCAACAAATGGATAGGTACCGGCGGCACCAGCCCTTACGGTAACAATGGCCAGCATCCCGAAGGCATACGCATTGGTGGTAAATCAGCGGGCAACCGCACGGCGATCAAGGTGTGGGAAACGCGGGAGTTTCGCAATCTGGACGACACCATCGAGCTTGGCACGCGCAATATCAAAATCGCGTTGCGTCGCTTGAGGCGCTTTGCCCGCGAAGGCGCGGCAGAAGAACTCGATCTGGATAACACCATTACCGGCACAGCGCGCAATGCGGGTTGGCTGGATATCAAGATGCGGCCGGAACGCCACAACAAGGTCAAGGTGCTTTTATTTCTTGACGTGGGCGGTTCGATGGATGATCACATTAAAGTCTGCGAAGAACTTTTCTCCGCTGCGAAAAGTGAATTCAAGCACTTGGAATATTTTTATTTTCACAATTGCATTTACGATTTTGTCTGGCGTGACAACCATCGTCGGCAAAGCGAGCGCTTTTCTTTACTCGACCTCATGCATAAATACGGCCCTGACTACAAAGTCGTTGTCGTCGGTGATGCAACCATGAGCCCGTATGAAGTGATGCAACCCGGTGGTTCGGTGGAGTACAACAACGCCGAAGCAGGGGCCGTGTGGCTCTCTCGTCTGCAAGAAACCTGGCCGCATGCCGTGTGGCTGAATCCCGAGCCTCAACGCTTATGGGATTACCGGCAGTCGATTGATCTGATCCGCACCATTTTCCGCAATCGCATGTATCCGCTCACCCTCGAAGGGCTGGAGCGCGGCATGCGCGAGTTAAACAAATAACCTGCAAAATTCGTGCGCCTGTTTCAGCCCAGCGCGTTCGCAGGCGGGGCAACTTTCATGATTTCCTCTATCGTCGTCAGCCCTGCCGCTACTTTTCTGGCGCCCGCGATACGCAGTGATTTCACGCCTTCACGCATCGCCTGCTGACGCAAGCCATCCAGATCTGCCCCGGTCGCGATCAACTGCTTCAATTCAGCAGACAACGGCATGATTTCATAAATACCGACGCGCCCCTTGTAGCCGGTCATGCGGCAATCAAGACACCCAACAGGGCGATAGATTTTCGCAGGTGGCTTTGATTTCCATGGGGCAACCAGCGCATTCCATGCCGCTTCGTCTTCAACACGCATGCCGCCGGGCTGTTTGCATTGCGGACACAAAGTGCGCACCAGCCGCTGAGCCATCACGCCAACGACGGTTGCCGCCAGCAAATAAGGCGGCACACCCAGATCAATCAATCGCGTAATGGCCGAAGGTGCATCATTGGTGTGCAATGTCGACAACACCAGATGCCCGGTAAGCGCGGCCTGAATGGCCATATCTGCTGTTTGCAGATCGCGGATTTCGCCCACCATGATGATGTCCGGATCCTGCCGCATCAGAGCGCGAATGCCTTCCGCAAACCCCATGCCGATATCCGGCACAACCTGCACCTGATTAAACGCAGGTTCGATCATCTCGATCGGATCTTCCAGCGTGCACACATTCACTTCGGGCGTAGCCAGCTCTTTCAAGGTGGAATACAGCGTAACGGTTTTACCACTGCCTGTTGGCCCGGTAACCAGAATAATGCCGTTAGGATGTGCCGTCATATCGCGCCATGTGGCCACTTCGTCCTCACCAAAACCGAGCTCGGAAAAATCGCGCACGAGCACGTCCGGGTCAAAAATCCGCATCACCATTTTTTCACCAAAAGCTGTCGGCAAAGTGGCTAGCCGTAACTCCACTTCCTGCCCGTCTGGCGTACGCGTTTTGAGTCGGCCATCTTGCGGGCGGCGTTTTTCCACCACATCCATACGGCCAAGAATCTTGATTCGGCTGGTCATGGCGTTAAGCACTGCCATCGGGATTTGATACACCTGATGCAGCACGCCATCAATACGAAAGCGCACGATGCCCGAGTCGCGCCGTGGCTCGACATGGATATCTGACGCACGCTGTTCAAACGCATATTGCCAAAGCCAATCGACGATGGTGACGATATGTTGATCATTCGCATCAAACTGTTTATTGCTTTTGCCAAGCTCAACCAACTGCTCAAAGTTTGAAGCACCGCCAGTGACATCGCCTTTCGCCTGCGCGCCCTTAACCGATTTGGCCAAGTTGTAAAACTCTACCTGATAGCGCGCAATATCTTGCGGGTTGGCAATCACACGGCGAATCTTTTTATTCAGAATCGGCTGAATTTCTGCCTCCCAGTTGCGCTGGAATGGTTCTGCCGTCGCAATCACCACCTCATCCAGTTTCACCTGAACCGGCAGAATGCGAAAACGCGAGGCATAAGCGTTACTCATCACGCTAGTCACTGCTGAAAAATCAATTTTCAGCGGATCAATATGTAAATAGTCCATTCCGGACCACGCGGCAAGCCACTGCGTGAGTGCCTCCATATCCAGAACTTTATGCGGTGGCTGCAATGACTTCCAACGCCGCTCGGCCAGCATGACCAATGGATGAGTTTCCGTAGTGAAATGACGGCGCTCATTTTTAAAAGCAACGGCCTGGTCTGCATCGACCAAACCATCGGCAACTAACGCATCGATTATCTCGGGCAGTTTGAGGCTGTGTTCCGTCATTTC
>JALRCC010000004.1 GCA_023257495.1 Rugosibacter sp.
GACGGCACGCCGTGTCGGTTACCCCGTCATTATTAAGGCCGCCGGTGGTGGTGGAGGTCGCGGTATGCGTGTGGTGCATACAGAAGCGGCACTTTTAAACGCGGTCACTATGACCAAAGCAGAAGCCGGTGCAGCGTTTAGTAATCCCGAGGTCTACATGGAAAAGTATCTGGAGAATCCACGACACGTGGAAATCCAGGTGCTTGCTGATGAATTCAAAAATGCTGTCTGGCTGGGTGAGCGCGACTGCTCCATGCAACGCCGCCATCAAAAAGTTATTGAAGAAGCGCCGGCACCGGGCATTCCACGCAAGCTAATTGAAAAAATTGGCGATCGTTGCGCCGAAGCTTGTCGCAAGATTGGCTATCGGGGTGCGGGTACCTTTGAATTTCTTTACGAAGCCGGTGAGTTTTATTTCATCGAAATGAATACGCGCATTCAAGTGGAACATCCAGTCACGGAAATGATTACCGGCATCGATCTGGTGCAAGAACAAATACGGATTGCTTCTGGCGAAAAACTACGCTTCCGCCAAAAAGATATTGTGCTGACGGGACATGCAATTGAATGCCGCATCAATGCAGAAGATCCGTTTAAATTTACACCCTCTCCCGGACGCATCCAATCATGGCATGCCCCCGGAGGTCCAGGGATACGCGTTGATTCACATGCTTATGCGGGTTACTACGTTCCACCAAACTATGATTCCATGGTGGGCAAAGTGATCGCTTATGGCGCTACGCGCGACCAAGCTATTCGTCGCATGCAGATTGCCTTATCTGAGATGGTTGTCGAAGGTATACAAACCAACATCCCTTTGCACCGCGAGTTGATGGAAGATGCGCGCTTTGCTGAGGGTGGAACGAACATCCACTACTTAGAGCAGAAACTTGCGAACAAAAAATAAGCGGCTGCGATGAGTTGGACAGAAATCGTCCTTGAAGTGCCGCGCCAGCAGGCTGAGCTTGTATCGGATGCATTGATTGAAGCCGGTGCTTTATCAGTATCTGTGGAAGATGCGAACGAAGGCACGGACGCTGAACAACCCTTGTTCGGCGAGCCCGGCATGGAACCTACCGAACACGCATGGGAAAGCAGTCGAGTGGTAGCGCTGATCAATGCCAGCGACGACGCTGCAGAACTTGTCCACCAAGCTTGTGCGATGTGTGATTTCAGCACGCAGTTACCTTTTAAATTGCGCTCAGTGGCTGACCAAGATTGGGTACGACTGACTCAATCGCAATTTGAACCTATACACATAGGAAAAAATATCTGGGTGGTACCTAGTTGGCATGATGCCCCCCATCCCGATGCCTTAATTTTAGAACTCGACCCAGGACTCGCCTTCGGAACGGGTAGTCACCCCACCACCAAGCTCTGCATGGAATGGCTGGAAGTGAATCTACGTTCGCCGCAGTCGGTGCTCGATTATGGTTGCGGATCGGGTATTTTGGCGATGCTGGCTAATAAGGTCGGAGCGCATGCTGTCGACGGCGTTGATATTGACCCGCAAGCGATTGTTTCAGCCCGTGAAAATGCCGAGCGTAATCAATGCGACGTTACTTTTTTTCTGCCCGAAGACTTTGCGACGGCTCGTCAAGGCCAACGCTATGACGTAGTAGTGGCGAATATTTTGTCTGGCCCACTGAAAGTGATGGCGCCTATGCTGTGTGGCAGGGTCGCCAAAGGGGGATCGCTGGTGCTATCCGGCGTGCTGGCTCGGCAAGCTGACGAGGTCATCGCTTGCTACCAAAACTATATTCAGCTGTTCGTCAGTGCTGAGTTCGAAGGATGGGTCGCACTTGCAGGATCCCTTGAAAACCTTGCAATAGATTAAGATAGCGCGTCATGCTTGCTACCCGCTGCCCCCATTGTCAAACTCGCTTTCGCGTTATGCCCCCACAGCTCGAGCTGAGGAAGGGTATGGTTCGCTGCGGCGCTTGCCGTGAACTCTTTAATGGTCGCGAGCACTTGCTGCACGGTGCCGAGGACATGCCGCTGGAAGAAACACTCTCCACGGAAGATCTCGAGGGGCGTATGACCTTGGTTGATTTTGGATCGCTGCGCGCAAATCAACATCAACCTACTCCGCCATCTAACATGCAAGATGAGCTGGACGCTCTTTCAAAGGCGATTTCTGATTTGCAGAGTAAGCCGTGGAGCGCGCCAGAAGAAGCTGAGCTCAGCACGGAAACGCCTCCAATGATGGCTACGCCGACACCGTCTTTTGTTGAAGAAGCCAGAAAGCGTGAGCAAAGCGCGAACACTTGGAAATGGGTGCTCTGGCTAGGTATACCTTTTTTGTTAGTCGCCCTGATTGCTCAGCTGGGGTATTTTTATCGCGCCGAAATTGCCGCGCGCTCACCAGAAGCGGGACGTTATGTGCGCGCCCTCTGTTCACGCGTTGGTTGTCAGGTTCGTCTACCTGAGCACATTGATTTGATTTCGCTGGAATCAAGTCAGCTGCAACCAGTCACAGATCATCCAGGACAATTCACCTTAACGGCACTTATCCGCAATCAATCTGATACGGTGCAAGCCTGGCCCTCGCTCGATCTTGAATTAAAAACTGATGTGGGTCAGGTATTGGTTCGCAAAGTATTTAACCCGCTCAATTATCTCCGCGCCGCTGAGATCAAAAAGGGCATTGCCGCGCATGCCGAACAAGAGATTCAGATCAACTTC
>JALRCC010000232.1 GCA_023257495.1 Rugosibacter sp.
CTGAAATGCGTTCCTGACGTGACAGCCCCGCGCCGTTTTCCAAAATCAGCTCGGGCATTTTCAGGCTGCGCCGGTTAAGCCAGTCTTGTATGGCGGCAGCGCCATCTTCTGGCCTTGCAGGGCGATGTCCCGCCTCCAGCCCCAGCGTGAGAAATAGTTGCCGCGCCATGACGTTATTGCTGTATTTGTTGATGTCACGCACGATGTCACCTAAAGTCGGCGATGGTGATACGGCAAATAAACGTGCCTCCGGCGGTACAGCACCTTCCCGCACATTGCCTGCGATACTTCCACCCAGTTCGGCCCACAATGCACGGAACACACCCAGCACGAAACGGGAATGCTCCGGGAGCGCAATGTTCCAGCGCTGCTCACCGCAGGCCAAAGGATAAGCGCCAGTCAATATCAGCCGATCAACGGTGCCTGATGCGAACACATCCGCGCGCAGGTTTTCGCGCCAGTCGCCGCATGCGGCATGATCTTCGCTGCGCAGTTGATTCACGAGCTCCAGATTGCCCAGCGGGGGTTCAATGGCGAGCCTGGGTGCTTGCCCCGCCTGCGGCAACAATTGCACGCCGAGGGTATTGAAATTGAGCAGCAAAGGATCAGGCAGGACATTGTAGGGGCGCATGGCTTCGTGATCGAACTGCCCCGCATCGCCTGCCATCGGGGCAAACGCATGGCGATCCAGCACCAGATCGCCGCGTATTTCGCGCAGCCCGCGCTGCCGCATCTCGCGCAGCCAGCGTGCAAAATGGTCATAGGTCAGTTTGGGGTCGCCGCTGCCTTGCAGGTAAAGATCACCTTGCAGCACGCCATTTTCCAGCGGCCCATGGATAAATGCCTGCGTTTGCCAGGTGTAAGCCGGGCCGAGAATATCCAGCGCAGCAAAGGTGGTGAGCAGCTTCATGGTGGATGCCGGATTCATGGCTTGATCGGCATTGATTACCCACCGGGGCCGACGAGCGTCCACCGCTTGAACGACGATGGCAACTGCTGACCGGGGAATTTCTGCCACTCTCAGTGCCTGAGCGACAGATGCCGGGAGCTCGCCAGCTATGAGTACACCCGTCTGACATAACAACCCGACGCAAAGAAGGTGACGTAAGGAGGGGCGAGCGGTCATGGTTTCATCAACTTGAATTGACGGATTACTTTTTTGAACGGATTCGGGTTGAGGATAGCATCCTGTTCTTGCAAAAAAATGGTTGGCCATTAAGTGCGATTAAAATTAACGGCTTAAAACAACAAGGGGGAACACATGGAGCTGGGGCTTAAAGATCGAGTGGCGATTGTTTGCGGTGCAAGCCAGGGGATGGGTCAGGCGATTGCCTTCGGGTTAGTGAATGAGGGCGCGCGCGTTTTGCTGGTTGCACGTAATGCAGAACGCTTGGCAGCGGCAGAGGCAGCCATCCTGGCGCAATGCCCGGAGGCAAAAATCGCCAGCTTGGCGGTGGATCTAACGCAACCTGATAGTGCAGAGGCTGTTGTTAAAGCTGCACATGAGCGCTGGGGCCGAGTAGATGTGCTGGTAACCAACACCGGTGGGCCACCGCCGGGGCAGCCGCTTGATCTGGCTGACGAGCAGTACCTACTCGCTTACCAGCAAAATTTCATGAATGTGGTGCGTCTGTGCCGCCATGTGGTGCCCATGATGCGACTGAATGGCTACGGGCGAATTATCAATATGCTGGCATTGTCGGTGCGGCAAATTGAAGACAACCTGGTGCTCTCCTCCACCTCGCGGCTGGGGGTGGTGGCCTATGCGCGGTATCTGGCCGAACAAGTCGCCGCTGAAGGCATCACGGTGAATAACGTGCTGCCTGGTTCGATTCATACCGAGCGTTTAGCGCAAGTGGCACACATGCAGGCGCAGCATTTCGGGCGGAATCCGGCAATGGAGCTGAACGTGCGAGCCGAGCGCGTGCCGATGAAACGGCTTGGACAACCACAGGAAATGGCCGATCTGGTGACATTTCTTGCGTCCGAGCGAGCAGGCTTTCTCACCGGGTTGAGTATTCCGGTAGAAGGCGGCCAATTGCGTTCTGTTTTGTGAGGTAATCATGGATATACAGGCGGTGATCGACGATTTTTGGGCCATGCGTGAAACAGGCGTTTTTTATCCACCACAGTGGTTTGATCGGCTGACACTGGATCAAGCCTGCCGCGTGCAGCTGGGTCTGCTGGATAAATCTCTGGCCAGGGGTGAGCGGCACATTGGCTGGAAGGTTGGCCTGACTGCTGCCGCCATCCGTGAGCAGTTTCGTGTGCATGAGCCGGTGTTTGGCTATTTGCTGGAAAGTGGCCGACTGCACAGCGGTGCTGAAATCAATCTGGCCGATTGGCAAGGCGCGGGGTTCGAGAATGAGCTTTGCCTGCGTCTGAGCAAACCCTTGCGCGGCCCCGGGGTTGATATAGCCACGGCACAGGCGGCGGTGGACTCTTGTCATCCGGCCATGGAGCTGGTTGAAAACCGGGGTGACTTCACGGCCCAGCTTGCTGTTGCCGTGGCCGATAATGTTCAACAGCGTGCTTTTGTGATTGGCCCTCAGGTTCCGCTAAAGGCAACCACGAGTCTCGCTGCGATTGAATGCACGGTTTGCCATAATGAGGTTGAGGTAGCAAAGGCAAAAGGGGATGCAGTCATGGGCAATCCCTACGCTTCACTCGCTTGGCTGGCCAACAAGCTGGCTGAGTTTGATCGCGGTCTGGAAGCGGGGCAATATGTCATGAGTGGCTCGTTTACCCGTCAGTTTTCGTTGGCCCCGGGTGACGTGGCAACAACCCGGTTCAGTGATATTGGCGAGGTGACTTTGCGCATTGCAGGGCATTGAATCAATGAATATTTTCGAGGTTCGGTTGCTTGAATATTGCCCGGATTTATTGATCAGCCCTTGAAATATGCCCATTGAGCCCTTATCATTAGCACTCGCTTGGATAGAGTGCTAATCGTTTCACCCCATTCTGGCTTTTTCGCAGAGCGCTGCTCTGCATCCTCATTGACTAAATTTAAGGAGATTTTTAATGAAAATCCGTCCCTTGCATGATCGTGTGATCGTCAAGCGTCTCGAAGAAGAGCGTAAAACTGCCTCCGGTATCGTTATTCCTGATGCCGCTGCCGAAAAACCTGATCAAGGCCAAGTGGTGGCTGTTGGCAACGGCAAAATTCAAGAGGATGGCAAAGTTCGCCCCATGTCGCTAAAGGTTGGTGAGCGCGTACTGTTTGGCAAATACTCAGGCCAGGCCGTCAAGGTCGATGGCGAAGAGCTGCTCGTCATGCGCGAAGAAGACATCATGGGCGTCGTTGAAGCCTGATTGCCTTAACTTTTCAAGAATTCAAGGAGATACACAATGGCTGCAAAAGAAGTTCTATTTGGCGACTCCGCTCGTCAACGCATGGTTCGTGGCGTCAACATTCTGGCTGACGCGGTTAAAGTAACCCTCGGCCCCAAAGGTCGCAATGTGGTTCTTGATCGTTCCTATGGTTCCCCCACCGTGACCAAGGACGGTGTTTCTGTTGCCAAGGAAATCGAACTGAAAGACAAGTTCGAAAACATGGGCGCGCAAATGGTCAAGGAAGTCAAGAAAGACTGATGTCCATTCATGACTAGCAAACGTGATTTTTACGAAGTCCTGGGCGTTCCCAAGAACGCCTCGGACGACGACATCAAAAAGGCTTATCGCAAGCTGGCGATGAAATACCACCCTGACCGTAATCAGGGTGATGCTGCCAAAGAAGCCGAAGCCAAGTTCAAAGAGGTCAAGGAAGCTTATGAAATGCTTTCTGACGCTCAGAAACGCGCAGCCTACGACCAGTACGGTCATGCTGGCGTGGACCCGAACATGCGCGGTCCCGGCGGCGCAGAGGGTTTTGGCGGATTCGGCGAAGCCTTTGGCGACATCTTTGGCGATATCTTCGGCGGCGGTCGTCGCGGTGGGGGTGGACGCCAGGTTTTCCGTGGCGCGGACCTCAGCTATGCCATGGACATCACCCTGGAAGAAGCGGCCAACGGCAAGGACGCGCAGCTGCGCATCCCCAGCTGGGAAGAGTGCGACACCTGCAACGGCACGGGTGCCAAAATTGGATGCATGTGCCGTTGTAGCTTTAGTTT
>JALRCC010000204.1 GCA_023257495.1 Rugosibacter sp.
ATTTCTTAATGCATTCTGAATCGTCTGTTCGGTTATTTTTTCAAAAGTTGTCATGGCTGCGAGGCGAGGGTGATTCCAAAATAAATCCAGATCAGTCCGGATGGATCTGGCTGTTTTTCGTTGAGTGAGCGATTCGATGCGTATCTGCTCACTTGATTGATGCTGACGCATTATACCGAGTGAAACCTGCACTGCTTCCTAGAGCAGCCAAGCCTTTGCTAAACTTGGCGGCTAACTGAACCTTATTTAACTCGACTATCTAACGCCATGGCTCGCAAAATTCTTGTCACCAGTGCCCTGCCCTACGCCAACGGCGCAATTCATCTTGGCCATCTGGTGGGCTATATGCAAACCGACATCTGGGTGCGCCTGCAAAAAATGCGCGGCCACGAATGCTGGTATGTCTGCGCTGATGACACGCATGGCACTCCCATCATGTTGCGCGCCGAAAAAGAAGGCATTACACCCGAGCAGCTCATCGCCAACATGCACATTGACCACAGCCGCGATTTTGCTGGCTTTCATGTGGCTTTCGACAATTATTACACCACACACTCGGAAGAAACCCGCCTTTATGCCGAGGAAATTTACACAAAACTCAAAACCGTCGGCTTGATTGATGTGCGCTCCATCGAGCAGCATTATGATCCGGTCAAACAGATGTTTTTACCCGATCGTTTCATCAAGGGCGAGTGTCCCAAATGTGGGACCAAAGATCAATATGGCGATTCCTGCGAAGTCTGCGGTGCGGCCTATGCACCTACCGACTTGAAAGACCCGTATTCGGCAATCTCGGGAGCCAAGCCAGAATTACGCTCATCCGAACATTATTTTTTCAAACTGTCCGACCCGCGTTGTCAGGATTTTTTACGTCACTGGACCAGCGAAAAAGGTCGCTTACAGCTTGAAGCAACCAACAAACTGCAAGAGTGGTTAGGCCAACCCGGAGAAAATAAGCTCACCGATTGGGATATCTCGCGTGACGCCCCCTACTTTGGCTTTGAAATTCCCGATGCACCCGGCAAATATTTTTACGTCTGGCTCGATGCACCCATCGGATATATGGGTTCATTCCGCAATCTGTGCGCTAAAAAAGGGCTCGATTTCAATGAGTTCTGGGGCAAGAATTCCACCGCCGAGCTCTATCATTTCATCGGCAAAGACATTCTTTATTTTCACGCCTTGTTCTGGCCCGCCGAACTTGAATTTGCGGGTTATCGCACACCTACGCAGGTATTTGCCCACGGGTTCCTTACTGTTGATGGCGCCAAGATGAGCAAGTCACGCGGCACCTTCATCACTGCCGAATCCTACTTGGCGCAAGGCCTTAATCCGGAATGGCTGCGTTATTACTTCGCTGCCAAGCTCAATGGCTCCATGGAAGACATTGACTTGAACCTGGACGATTTTGTCAGCCGCGTCAATTCCGATCTCATCGGCAAATACATCAACATCGCCAGTCGTGCAGCAGGTTTTATCGAAAAACATTTTGCAGGCAAACTGCTGGACGAAGACTTTCATGAGCGTTTGCGCACTTACCTGCCTGATGTCGCTCTTGCCGCCGACGAAATTGCCCAGTATTACGAAACCCGCGATTTTGCCCGCGCCACACGACGTATCATGGCATTGGCAGACCAAGTGAATCAGTATGTCGATCATTATCAACCCTGGAAATTAGCCAAACACGGGGGAAAAGAGCGTGAATTACATGTGGTGTGTACAACCCTGATCAACGCCTTTCGCCTGCTCACGCTGTATCTCAAACCCATCCTGCCCAAACTCGCGCAACGTGCCGAAGAGTTCCTCAACATTGCGCCTCTTGAGTGGCGTGACGCCGACCACTTGCTGCCGCCATCGCACCTCATCAATCCGTATGAACACCTCATGCAGCGCATTGAACCCAAACAAATTGAAGCGCTCCTCGCCGCGAATCGTGAAACCATGACAACACCCGCAGCACCTATCGAAGCACCGCTCTCCGCACTGAATATCGCCCCTACCATCAGCATCGATGATTTCAGCAAGATTGATCTGCGTATCGCCCGCATCAGTAATGCAGAGCATGTGGAAGGCGCTGACAAGCTCATCCGCCTGACGCTGGATTTAGGTAACGAAACGCGACAAGTCTTTGCCGGTATCAAGTCGGCTTATGATCCGGCACAACTGATTGGCCGTCTTACCGTCATGGTCGCCAATCTCTCGCCACGCAAGATGAAATTCGGCCTATCCGAAGGCATGGTGTTGGCTGCATCCGATTCTGATGGAAAATCACCCGGACTGTTTTTATTGTCCCCTGACAGCGGTGCACAACCGGGCATGCGTGTCAAATAAACTGACGCATCTGTTCATTTTTCGACAACTCGCTGATAATTTTGTTGAAAAGTATTTTACAACTCATTGATATAAATAATTTTAATATGGTGGCACGCTAAATGCTTGTGTCTCATGTCACCTTCTTAATCTCAAAGGAAAATCATGCGTAGCAAACAATCCGGCTTTACTCTCGTCGAGATCGCTATTGTGCTGGTCATCATCGGCCTGCTACTCGGTGGTGTATTGAAAGGTCAGGAACTGATCAATAGCGCGAAAGTAAAAAACTTCGCCACCGACTTCAGGAACATTCCGCTGTTTATTTACGGCTATCAGGACAAATTCAAGGCGCTGCCCGGCGATGATGCCTCGGTAACCACGCATGTCACGGGTGCCACATTGGCCACAACCCCTGCTGGCCTGCAGGGAAACGGTGTAATCAATGGCAACTGGAACTCGACCACCGCCACGGATGAAAGCTATCTTTTCTGGCAGCATGTCCGCTTGGCCGGCTTGGCTGCCGGGCCGACTGACGTAACCGATTCAACCTACATTCCCCGGAATGCCGAAGGCGGCAAGATCGGGATTGAATCCGGCGTCAGCGGCTACATCGGAACTATTGTCGGTCCTCCGGCGATACAGGGCTTGAATGGAACCTATGTCGTTTGATCAGATGGCATACTTGGCAAGTTTGCCAAACAACTGGACGTCACGCTGGATGATGGCAACACACAAACCGGTTCGGTGCGTGTCGTCAACGGCCTTACCTCCGCCACGCCGCATGTACGCGGCGCGGGGGCACTGGCTACCACAGCCGTGCTGGATGATCAGTCCTACTCGGTCTGCATGGGCATGTAATTCCCGATTCGGTTCAGCAAATAAAAAGCCCGCCTTTGGCGGGCTTTTTATTTTCCGCGCAACAGCACCGTCTCACCCGCCGTCACCGCAGCAATGGGACCGAGCAGGATCACTACATCGCCAAGCATCAGCTCCAGGTCAAGTGTCGGCTTCAAGCCACGCTGCGAACGGCGCCGAATCGCCGTCACACCAGCGCCGACTTTTTCAAGGCCAAGGTCGCCCACCCGTCGCCCGATGGCCCATGCACCGGGCACCAGCGTCACCGCATGCAGGCGCGGCTGATCAGCATCTGTCAATTGCTCACCTGCATCCGTCGCCCCATGGAAAAAACCGCGTAACAAGGCATAGTGCTGTTCGCGCATTTCGCGCAGGCGCTTGATCACTTTGTACATCGGAATGCCCGACAGCGCCAGCGCGTGGGTGGCCAGCATCACGCTCGACTCCAGCGCCTCGGGCACCACTTCAGCTGCACCGGCGGCGTAGAGTTTTTCCATGTCTTCTTCGTTGCGTGCGCGCGAAACAATCGGCACCTCCGGTCGTAACTCGCGCACACGGTGAATTACACGCAAAACGGTGGCAATGTCGGCAAACGTGATAATCACCACACTAGCACGCGCCAGCCCGGCGGCGAGCAACATTTCCTTGCGTGTTCCATCGCCCCACGACACCGCCTCGCCTGCCGCAGTTGCCGCCCGGACTCGTTCAGGGTCAGGGTCTAACGCCATGAACGAAATGCCCTCTGCTTCAAGAAAACGTGCCAAATGCTGGCCCGTACGACCATAGCCGCAAAGAATCGCGTGCTTTTCAGACGTCAGCGATTGCGCGGCAATCTGGGTGAGCTGCATCGAGCGCATCAGCCATTCAGAAGCCACAAAGCGGAACACCAGACGGTCAGAAAACTGCACCACCAGTGGTGCCAGCAATAGCGATAGCACAAGGGCCGCCAATACAGGCTGCAGCTGCAGTGACGTGAGTAAACCTGCTTCGCCGCTTTGCGCCAGCAAGACAAAACCAAATTCACCACCAGCGCATAACCACAATCCACTACGCAATGCCGTGCCCGGCAAGCTACCCAACAAACGCGAAAATCCACCGACAATTGCCAACTTCAAGCCAAGCAAGGCAAGCAACAGGCCGATCACCTTTAGCCATTCACTGGCAAGCTGCGTCAGGTCAAGGCGCATACCGATAGAAATAAAAAACAAACCTAACAACACGTCACGAAAGGGTTTGATATCTTCGGCTACCTGAATCCGATAGTCAGTCTCGCCAATGAGCATACCGGCGGTAAACGCCCCCAACGCCAAAGATAAACCTGCCTGCTCTGTCAACCAGGCCATACCTAAGGTGACCAGCAATACATTCAACATAAATAACTCGCTGGATTTGGTGCGCGCAATGCGATAAAACCAAGCGGAGAGCACGCGCTGCCCGGCAAACAACACCAAGCCAAGCAGCAAAGCGGCCTTCAAGCCAGCCAACAACAGGGCTTGGGCCATAACCTCTACCGGCTGCATCAGCGCGGGAATCAACACCAGCAAAGGCACCACAGCGATATCCTGAAACAGTAAAACACCCATCACTTCGCGCCCATGCGGTGCATCCAGCTCGCCACGTTCGGTCAACAACTTGGACAAAATCGCCGTGGATGACATCGCCAAGGCACCACCCAAGGCAATTCCCGCAAACCATGACACACCCAGCAGCCGCGCCAGCAGTGTGGCGATCAGCATTGACACCATCACCTGTGCAGCACCCAGGCCAAAAACGATACGCTTCATGCGATACAGGCGCGCTAATGAAAACTCCAAACCAATCGAAAACATCAGAAACACCACACCAAACTCAGCCAAGTGACGCGTTTGTGGTGTATCAGAAACCCATCCCAGCGCATGCGGCCCCATGGCAGTGCCTACCAACAGATAACCCATGATAGGTGGCAAGCCTACTTTCCGAAAGAGCGCAACGACACCAACCGCTGCGGCAAGTA
>JALRCC010000221.1 GCA_023257495.1 Rugosibacter sp.
TCGGCCAGACGTTTTGGGGTAGACCAGCATTTGTCAGAGACTGTGCGGTAATTCTTGCCATCGATCATCACGTGCCGGTGGCACGCCTGCGCGGGTGCCATGGACGGCCAGCCCGTAGGTGCTGCTCCGCCCAGGTAAGACGGGAAATCGTGCGGGATGACGTGCGCATGTACATCCACTCCGCAGCCACAGGATGCCAGGCGGTGCATGTTTTCAGCCTGCGATCAGGCCAGCGGCCTCGATGCCGGCGATGCAGATCGCCTCGTCCTCTTCGCCCGTGCCACCGCTGGCGCCCACGGCCCCCAGCAGATCGCCTGCAGCGTTTTTCACCAGGACTGCGCCGGTTTGTAGCAAGAACTTGCCATTGGCAGTAGCGGCCAGCGAAACAAAAAAGTTGGGGTTGTCCTTGGCGCGTTGGGCCAGCTGCCTGCCGAAAGAGCCCATCCCCACCGTGCCCCAGGCTTTGGCCCGTGCGATGTCTAAACGGAACATGCTCGCGCTGTCGTCCGGTGCAAAGGCCTTGAGCTGCCCGGCCGCGTCGATCACACCAATCCCCATGGGCTTGTCGCCCTGAGTTTTGGAATGCGCCAATGTGGCATCGATGATTTGTTGGGCTGTGACCAGACTGAGAACGGACATCGTCATCTCCGATTACATGGACGTGCATCACGTGCCTTACGACCAGTTTAGGGAGTGGTATCGAATTCATCTAGGCAATTATCTGAATATGTAGAATTCGCCGGATGAATATTGCAGCCGTAGATCTGAACCTTCTGGTGGCATTTCACGCCATGCTGGAACACCGCAATGTGACCCGCGCAGGCGAAGCCATTGGATTGAGTCAACCGGCCATGAGCTCGGCCGTGCGGCGCTTGCGCCTGTTGCTGGAAGACCCTTTGTTTGTCCGTGCCGGACTGGAAATGAAGCCCACGCCACGGGCACTGCAGCTTAGTACAGCCGTGCGGCAAGTGGTCCAGACCGTTCAAAGCGAGATACTGCAACCCACCCGCTTTGATGCCAGCTCGTCCACACGCACGTTCACGTTTCTGATGCCCGACATTGGAGAGGCCAATTTTCTGCCGCGGATATTGGCCATGCTAGCGCTTGAAGCCCCGCACCTGAACCTGCGCACCCTGGCCATGCCGCGACACGCGGCTGCCGATAGCCTGGAGTCGGGTGTGGCGGATCTGGCCATGGGGTACTTTCCGGATTTGCACAAAGCGGGCTTTTACCAGCAGAAGCTGATGCGCTCCACGCACGTGAGTCTGGTGCGCAAAGCCCACCCCACCATTGGTGTGCAAATGAACCTGGACCAGTTCATCGCAGCATCACATGTGGTAGTAAAGCCGCATGGACGCGAACATGTGTTTGAAAAACACCTGCAACAGCAAGGCATCACGCGACGCGTGGTTCTCGAAATATCCAATTTCCTGAGCCTATTGCCCATCATCGAATCGAGCGACCTGATTGCGACCGTACCCCAGGACCTGGCTGATTTCTGCGTGCAGCACGGTCAGGTACGCACTGTATCCACCCCCGTGAAAGCCCCGGTGATCGATGTCCAGCTGCACTGGCACCAGCGGCTCCAAAAAGACCCAGGCCATGCTTGGCTTCGTAGCGCGATCCATCAGCTTTTCCGGCAATCCTGACTTCGCGTCCTGTGGTGAGGAATCCGTTCGGGAAAGACTTCTAGTGCCCGATCTTGAACGACAGCAGTCGACTCTTTGCCAAAAATTGATTCAATTGAGTATGGGATTACGAAAAACCATAGCCGCATTCGCTTACTGCCATGAGCGATTTGGGCGGGGGATGGGCACTCACCAAACACGACTGATTATCCCCAAAGCGTGCAGCAAGCGCAGGTAAGAACTTGATTAAGATTTCAGACCTGTTCGATCCGGGCCACTGATAAAACATCAATCAATTGCGATGTTGGCTGATCGAATGATGCCCCCCCATCGCGCGATCTCTTGGCGTATAAAGTCATCAGCCGCAGCGGGGGTGCCTGCCATTGAGTCAGCGCCCAGATCCGCCAAAGTCTTTTTGAACGCGGGTTCCCTGATGGCATCATTTAGGGAATTGTTCAACTGAGCAATCAGCGCTGGTGGTGTTTTTCCTTGGGCCAGTAAAGCAAACCATCCCAATACAACAAATCCAGGCAGAGATTCTGAGACGGTAGGGATATCCGGTAGCAATACCGATCGACGTGGGCTGGTGATTGCCAAGGGACGAAGTGCCCCGCTACGTATATGGGGCTGCATGATGGCTAGATTTTCAAACATGATCGGCGTTCGACCTCCAATCAAGTCAGGCAAGGCAGCAGAGCTTCCTTTGTAGGGAACATGAGTCATCTCTACACCCGCCATCTTTTTGAATAACTCCCCTGATAGGTGTTGACCGGTTCCTACGCTGGATGACGCGTAGGCGTATCGATTCGGATTCGCTTTCAACAGATCGATCAGTTGCGCCACATTGCTTGCTGGCAATTGTGGATGGATGACCAAAACGTAGGGTGTGCTGGCTACCATGCCGATAGGGGCAAAGTCTCCCAAGGTATCGAAGGGCAGTTTCTTGTACAAAGACGCATTGGTGCCATGGGTGCTCGACACCAAGATCAAAGTGTTAGCGTCTGGAGCACTTTTAGCCACAAACTGAGCCCCAATATTGCCGCTGGCACCCGGCTTGTTTTCAACAATGATGTTTCTGCCGGTTTGTATGCCCATGGTGGTTGCTACCAAACGAGCCAGAACGTCCGTGGTTCCACCAGGGGGAAACCCGACAATGATTCGCATAGTTTGATCTTGCGCGTGCAAGGTGGGCGATAGGATCGTGAATGGGGCGGCGCTTGCGACTAGCGCTTGCCGACGGGATATATTCATCATGATTTATTGCTTTCTAAAAGGTAGTTATGGATCAGCAAGCTTTAGGACGAAAGCAAGATCAGTCGTGAAGTAAGGAAACCCCAACCTGACCTTCGTGGGAGAGGTGGTCCATGGTCATGGGTGGCTTGATATGGGGATCTTCATACTTTCCAATGTAGTCGCCCATTGTCGAGGTTCGGATCATGTGGCGGTATTCTGCGGGGTTGTAATCGCCAACTGCCAGGTGGATGGCACAGCGGTTGTCCCATACAACCAAATCGCCGACCGACCATTGGTGACGATAGACAAACCGTGGCTGTACCGAAAAATCGCATAGAAACCGGATCAAAGGCTTGCTCTCAGCTTCGGTCATACCTGCAAAAGATCGTACGCGTTCGTTGACGTAAAGCGCACGTCGCCCAGAGACTGGGTGCGTGCGCACCGCCGGGTGAATAACTGGCGGATTCATGCGCTTGAAAGCCTCAAGAATCGCTGGGTCCCTTCGCGTTGATACCAGTCCTACGTCGTTGATACCCTCCAAGCCGTCAAGAAACTCACGCATCTTGGGCGATAGCGCTTCATAAACGGCATACATATTCGCAAACATAGTGTCACCGCCTACCGACGGTTTTTCTATGCAGTACACCATCGTGGCCTTTGCTGGCCTGATGGTGTAAGACAAATCGGTGTGCCAATTCTGACCATTGTTAGCACCTGGATGGATTTTTCCCTGGACGGGTTTGTTGGAAAGCAACATGACTTCATCGTGCTCTGGATGACGATTGAAGGGTTGTGTTGCATAGTTATCCAACTCACCAAAGTTTTTGGTGAACTCAATGAGAAGCTTGGGATCCAGTTTTTGATCTGGAAATATGAGAACCACATGTTGTGTCCAAGCATCCTGAATCATTTTTAGATCCGAACTACTTACTGGCTTGGACAGGTCTATGTTCGTGACCCTGGCACCTAACGCATAACTGACCGGCTGTATCTGAATGTTGGGCATCCTGATTCCCTTCGTCATTTTTTGCCGAGTGTATGGGATATTCAGTGTATTCAAGTCACCTGTGCAACCTTATTAGAAGAGCAAATTCATTCCCTGAGAATTTCTATTCATCTCACAACGGCCCCAGAATCATGGTGGGTCTGATAGGGGAGCTAGGCATCTTGAAGTCTGTAACCCTCATGAATGCCGGTAGTTCTTCAGATCCCGCTTCAGCTTGCTAACAAAAAAACTGCCCTTCGCGGGCTGCCTTTCTTTGCCGTTCACCCATTCCACTCAGTAATCATCCACACTTCATAATGAACTAACTTAGCTCAGCAATCGAAGGTACATCAAGACGGTAAAACTTGGCAGCATTGTTGATAAAGAAATCACGTTGTT
>JALRCC010000107.1 GCA_023257495.1 Rugosibacter sp.
CAGGAAGGACTTTGCCTTCGAGGAATTCAAGGAAAGCACCACCACCTGTGGAGATGTAGCCCACTTTGTCGGTGATACCGTACTTGGCAATGGCAGCTAGCGTGTCACCGCCACCTGCAATAGAAAAACCTTTGGATTGTGCAATCGCCATGGCGAGTGTTTTCGTACCTTCGCCAAATTGATCAAATTCAAATACACCGACGGGACCATTCCAAACAATAGTGCCGGCATCCAGTAATTGCGACGCTAACAGTTTTGCGGTTTGTGGTCCTATATCCAAAATCAAATCATCGGCTGCAACATCATTTACCGATTTCACTGTCGCTGTTGCGCTCGCAGAAAATTCTTTAGCACATACGACGTCTGTAGGAATCGGAACGCTGGCACCACGTGCACTCATCATGTCGATAATCGCTTTGGCTTCTGATACCAAATCGGCTTCCGCCAACGACTTACCAATCGGCAGACCGGCGGCCAACATAAAGGTATTCGCGATACCACCACCCACAATCAGCCGATCAACTTTGGCCGCTAAGGTTTTAAGAATCGTGAGTTTGGTGGAGACTTTAGAACCCGCCACAATCGCTGCGAGTGGACGAGCTGGATTACCCAGTGCTTTACCCAGCGCATCGAGTTCGGCAGCGAGTAAAGGACCGGCGCAAGCGATAGGCGCAAATTTTGCGATGCCGTGGGTTGTCGCTTCTGCGCGATGCGAGGTACCAAAAGCATCGTTCACATACACATCACATAACGCGGCCATTTTTTTGGCGAGTTCGTCGCTATTCTTTTTTTCACCTGGATTCACACGACAGTTTTCAAGCAACACCACATCACCCGGAGCGACATCCACACCGTTAACCCAATTTTGTTTGAGTGGCACGGCACGACCAAGCAATTCAGAGAGCCGCTTGGCAATCGGCGCGAGCGAATCTTCGGGTTTGAATTCTCCCTCAGTCGGGCGGCCCAGATGCGACGTCACCATCACCGCTGCACCTGCTGCCAGTGCCGCTTGAATTGCTGGCACTGAAGCGCGGATACGCGTGTCTTCAGTGATATTGCCCGCATCATCTTGCGGAACATTTAAATCAGCACGAATGAAAACTCGTTTGCCACGCAGTTGATCGCTCTGCGTCAGATCGCTTAGTCGGTTGAATCGCATGTTGGACTCGGATGAAAGGTGGAAAACCGGTTATTTTACCGCAGCACACCCTCACAAAAACCATTGCCAGACCGGCATGTCTACAGCGCGGGAGCAAATAGTCTTAGCAGCGTAAACACCGCCATACCAAAGGCCAGCGTGCTAATTAAATGACGCGTGAGCAAAAAGAAAATAGTCGCCGCAATACCCGCCAGCAGCTTCACATTGGAAGCGTTAATCGCTAGCTGCCCGCCCGACATCAGTAAATCAGGCGCAATAATGGCTGCCAAAGCGACAGCGGGAACATAACCCAGCGCATGTTGCAGCCAAGGCGGCATGCGCGAATCGGCCAGCAAAAAGAAAAAGCTGCGTGTCACCGCCGTGGTCAGCGTCATCAAGACCATCAATAACAAATAGTCGATAGCACTCATGGTGTGTCCTGCTCTTGGACAGCAGCCTTTCCAGTCATGCGATCAATGGTTACTGAAGCGACAATACCTGCCAAGATCGCAGCTACTAATCCCATCCGGTAGGGCAAGCCTGCGGCGGCCACCGCCACGGCGCTGGCGACAATCACACCCGCTAAGGTGGCCCGATTAACTATCAGCGGGATCGTCAACCCCAGCAAGACCAGCGTACCGGCAAAACCTATGCCCCAATCTCTGGGAATCTGACTGGCCAGCAACATGCCAACCATGCTACCCAGCTGCCATGAACACCATGTAGGCATCGCCAGACCAGTGAAATAACCCAGCTTGCCAACCGGCTTAGTCAGCGTGTGCTGAGGAAAACGCTGCGGGAAGAAAGCCATCACCAAATCCGCATTGAAGTAGCCGTACCAAAGTCGGCGGGTCCAGTGCAAATGTGAAAAATGTGGGCCCACCACCGCGCTAAAAATGATGAAGCGAAAATTAACCAAGAGTGCCGTCAGAAAAATCAGCCAGACCGGTGCACCCGCCATGATCAACGGCAAAACCGCGAGTTGCGCTGAGCCGGCGTACACCATCAGCGTCATGACGATGGCTTGCCAGAGACTCAAACCCGACTGAACCAACACCATGCCAGTGACGGCTCCCCAAGCGACTAAGCCGGGCATGGTCGGCGCACTTATGCGAACGCCATCCCAAAAAGCGGCCTTTTCACGAGCGGCCTGCTCGTCTTGAAGAGAAGTCATTGATTAATTGGTTGATTTGGGCTGTTGACTGGCCCACGAAGTGCTTATCTTATTGATCTGGTTGCAAAAAGACGCGCAGATGGTGAATTTTAAAGTGAGGCTGCATAACTGTCCGAGCCAGAATGTTAGCGATGAATACAAACCACGTCGCCTTAATTTTTTACAAAGCGGGCGAATTTATTTATCCCCGCATCAACCAGGCTGGCCAAGGCAACGACCGAATCCGCTAAAATCACGTCTTTGCACTATCCATTGGAGAACTTGACATGTCTATGGCTGACCGCGACGGAAAAATTTGGAAAGACGGCCACATGGTCGACTGGCGCGATGCCACTTTGCACATGCTCACCCACAGCCTGCACTACGGTATGGCCGTGTTTGAAGGCGTCAGAGCTTACAACACCGCTCACGGGACAGCTATCTTCCGACTTAAGGAACATACCCAACGCTTATACAACTCGGCAAAAATCTTTCAAATGAAAGTGCCGTTTGATATGGACACCATCATGAACGCGCAACTCGAGGTTGTGCGCGCTAACAAACTCGAATCCTGTTACTTGCGTCCGCTGGTTTGGATAGGCTCAGAAAAAATGGGCGTCTCTGCTCGTGGTAATACGATTCATGTAGCGATTGCAGCCTGGCCGTGGGGGGCTTATCTTGGTGAAGAAGGTTTGGCTAAAGGCATACGCGTTAAAACCTCATCCTTCACACGTCATCACGTAAACGTATCGATGGTGCGCGCTAAAGCGAGTGGTTACTACATCAACTCGATTCTCGCTAATCAAGAAGTCACCGCCGACGGTTACGATGAAGCTTTGTTGCTCGATACCGAAGGCTATGTATCTGAAGGCGCTGGAGAGAATGTCTTCATCGTTAAAAGCGGAAAAATTTACACCCCTGATTTAGCCAGCTGCCTCGATGGCATAACGCGTGATTCCGTTGTCACCATTGCGCGCGATTTAGGTATTGAAGTGATTGAAAAGCGTATCACTCGAGATGAAGTGTATTGTGCTGATGAAGCATTCTTCACTGGTACAGCCGCGGAAGTTACACCGATACGCGAACTTGATGGCCGTGCGATTGGTGAAGGCAGTCGCGGCCCTGTTACCGAAAAAATTCAATCAATGTTTTTCGATATCGTCGGCGGTAAAGCGGGTAAATATAATCACTGGCTCACGCGCGTTTAATTGAATCACACCATGACTCAGCAAACTCCGATTCAAGCAG
>JALRCC010000189.1 GCA_023257495.1 Rugosibacter sp.
CGCTCTGGGTACGTATTGCGGGATGCCTGCGAGGATGGTTGTGGCGCGATAAAGTCAGCCTACCAAAAAAGGTTTTGTTCGTTGAGCTCTCTGAAATGGGCAGCGCGATTCTGGTGGACCCTGCAATGCGCAAAATGCAGCGGGATGGCGAAGCAGAGCTTTATTTTTTGATTTTCAAATCGAATGCAGTCAGCTTAAGATTGCTGAACACCGTACCTGAAAGCCATGTTTTCACGATCAATGAAGATGGTTTTTTGAATATTGCCCGGGATAGCTTGCGATTTTTATTCTGGGCTCGTCGCTCTCAAATTGATACTGTCATCGATCTGGAGTTGTTTTCTCGGTACAGCGCACTACTGACCGGGTTATCTGGTGCAGTTCGTCGCGTGGGGTTTCATGCGTTTCATAATGAGGGGCTATATCGGGGTGCAATGCTTACGCATCGCGTGATGTACAACCCGCATCAGCATATTGCGAAAAATTTTATTGCGCTGGTCAATGCGGTTCTGGCGAAAAAAACAGAGCATCCTTTTTCAAAAACCGTGGTGAATGATAGCGAGATCACGCTGGCGCAGGCACCGATGGATGAGGTCGCCATTGCGACCATGCGCGCCAAAATCATCAAGGAATACCCGGCCTATGATGCAGCACGCCACCGGCTGGTGATCATCAATCCGAATGCAAGTGATCTTTTGCCGCAACGACGCTGGATGCAAGAAAATTTTGTCATCGTCATGCGGAATTTATTGTCGGATGATGAAAATATCCTTGTCCTGATCACTGGTTCTCCTGCAGAGCGTGATAGGGCAGGGGTTTTGCAAAAACATGTTGATAGTGATCGGTGTATTAATTTTGCAGGTTGCCATGGGCTGGATGAATTGCCGTCACTCTACCAACTGGCTGAACTTATGCTGACTAATGACTCTGGCCCGGGGCACTTTTCATCAGTCACCTCCTTGCAAACGTTTGTCTTGTTCGGCCCGGAAACTCCGGCGCTGTATGGTTCATTAGGTAATAGCACGCCAATTTACGCAGGGCTGGCATGTTCGCCGTGTGTGAGTGCCGCTAATCATCGAAAAACCCCCTGCACTGACAATGTGTGTCTTCAAGTCATCAAGCCGGAAATGGTATTAGCTCAGTTACGTCAGGCGCTGGCGAAAAACAAACCGGCACATTCCAGTCAATAACGAGTCGTTAAACCATCATGTCGACACTGTTTCCACGCAGTTTTCTGCCTGCCAGCGCCCAGCTCATCTTGATTGGCTTGTTAACTGTTGTGCTTGATGTCTCTATGTCGCGATGGCTGTTGGCTAATACTGATTGGGCATCCGTTACACACATGGCAAGTTTTGCCGTGGCTGCAGGGTTAGGCTACTTATTGGTTGTATTTGGACTGAAACCCGAACGATTGCCGCGTTTATTGGCATGGTGCGTGATTGTGCTGCTGGTTCTATTTTTGCGTGGCGGATTACTGGCTAGTCTGATGCAGGGGGCATCTGTTTCGCCATTGACTGCACAGCTGATTACTGCCCTGTTTTCTGCTACTACATTGTATGCAGCCGTCTATTTTTATGCTTTTCATCGTCCGCATCTGACCGTAGAAAAAAACCAGGACATTGTTTTCTTGCTTATTGCAGCGTACGCCGTTTTATTAAGGCTGCTTTATCTGGGCGCACCCGAGCTGTTGTTTGAGGAAGCCTATTACTGGAATTACGCCCAGCACCTGGATATAGGCTATCTGGACCATCCCCTGATGGTGGCCTGGCTCATAAAAGCAGCGACTTCCGTGCTGGGGAATAATGAGTTTGCCGTGCGCTTTGGTGCATTTATGTGCTGGTTTGTGACGGCTTATTTTATTTTCAAGCTCACGCTTGATTTATTTAATCGATCGATTGCTTATCGGGCACTGGCGATCATGGCGGTGTTACCGGTTTACTTTTCCTTTGGATTTTTCATGAGTCCGGATGCGCCGGTGACTGCATGCTGGGCGATGGCGGTGTATTTTTTCTACCAGGTTGTTGTCAATGAGAAAAAGCATGCCTGGCTGGGTTTGGGCGTGGCGCTTGGCCTGGGTTTGATTTCAAAATACACCATAGGCTTGTTAGGTGTAGCCATCGTATTGTTTTTACTGATAGATCAGTCCTCAAGAAAGTGGTTTTCCAGACCTGAGCCTTATGTTGCGGTGGTCATTACTGTGCTGCTTTTTTCACCTGTGATTATTTGGAATTTCCAGCACGATTGGGCATCATTTACCTTTCAAAGTCAGGGTAGGTTAGCGAGCAAGTTTTCTTTTTCTCTTCCGCGTTTTATTGGAAATGTCATTGTTTTTCTGACACCAGTCGGTGTTTTGTCAGTCGCTGCCATCGTTTTTTCACGCAAGTCATTTTTGGCGAAAGGGATTTTTTCTTCTCGATGGCCCACAAGTCAATTAGAGCGCAATAGCTTTTTACTCATCTGGCTCGCCTTATTCCCTGTAGCCGTGTTTGCAGCGATTAGCCTGTTCAGGGCAAGTAAGTTGAATTGGACCGGCCCTTGCTGGTTGCCGCTCGTACCTTTAATGGCATTGTTATTAGTGTCAAAACCAGAGGCGATCTCGACAAGGTTACTGGCCTGGTGTCACCGGTCGTGGTTGCCGATACTTGTCATTCTTCTGCTTTCTTACGGCGCGGCTTTGCATTGGCTGAGTTTGGGACTTGCGGGGGTGGGTTATCCGAAAAACATGCATCTGATCGGCTGGCGTACCTTGGGCGGAGAAATGGAAAGCGTGGTCACCCAGCTAGAGCGGGAAACCGGTGAAAAAATACTCGTGGTGGGCATGGATAGAAACAGAATTGCCAGTGGGCTGGCTTTTTATCGTACGCAATACATTGAATCAACCAACGTTAAAACACTGCATAAGCCCGCTCTTGAGACCGCCAGCGAGCATCTTTTTGCCAGTGTTGGCTTGATGTATGAGTTTTGGTTTCCTTTGGCGCAGCAACATGGCAAAACCATGCTGTTGGTTAGTAATGATAAAAATCACTTACAGACGAATAGAGTGCTTAAGCGTACCACAACGGTAGGCGAAATCTCGGAGGTGATTGTTTCAAAAAATGGGCGGCCAAGCGGTCGCTACTATTACCGGTTGATTAAGGGCTATCAGGAGAAATCAACGGCCAATGAATCGGCTGACACGGGTGATAGCGGTTCTTCCGATTGATTATTTTTTGATCGCCCATGTCTGCTTTTAAAACTTTTTTTGCAGTTCCTGCTGTCAAGCTACTGTTGCGAGCTCTGGTAACTACCGCCATATTGGTATTTATTGTTCGTTCGATCAATGCGCAGCAGGCATGGCGTGTCATGGTGAATGCGCGTGCTGATTTGCTGGTTGCCGCGCTGGTATTGCAGTTTGTCAGTACCGCAATCTCAGCTTATCGCTGGCAGCTCATCATGTGCAATCTTCAGTTTGATCAGTCGTTTACTTTCTATTGGCGCAGCTATTTCAAGGGGATGTTCTTTAACCAGGGTTTACCCACGAGCATTGGTGGCGATGCCATGCGGGTGCTGGATGTCGCTGGTCTCGGGTTTCGCAAGCGCGATGCGTTCTATGGGGTTGCGATTGATCGTATTGCAGGGCTTGCTGCCCTGATCTTGCTCACTCTGGTGGCAAATGTTGTCAACACGAGCCTGCTCCCTGCGCCAGTGTATCGCTTGATGTTGTCGCTTACCGTGCTGGGTCTATTGGGCATAGCAAGCCTCCTGGTCTTAAAGCGGCTTTCCTGGTTTGATCGTTACCCGCAACTGGCTTTTGTAAAAGCCATATCAGATCATCTCGATTTAGCCTTTGCCCACCGGCGATGGATGTTACTCATTTTGTCATTACTCGTGCCCGTTTTCGCCCTGCTGGGTTTTTATGCCATCGGGTGGGCGCTCGGTTTGCGCTTTGATTTGATGACCTATTTTGCCATTGTGCCGCCAGCACTGGTGATGACCATTATTCCCGCGTCCATTGCGGGGTGGGGCGTGCGCGAAGGCGCATTAGTCGGCTTGTTTTCCTTGATTGGCGCAGACAAAACCGTGGTGCTGATGATGTCCCTGCTCTATGGCCTAACGCTTATCATTGTCAGTATTCCCGGGCTGATTGTTTTTCTTCAAGGCCGACACAGCACACCGGCTAAACTTTCTGCCAGGTAACTTTTTTATTTTTTCGGCAGTTGCCACTATGATCACTAAAAAGCATCCTATCCAATCAGGTCAATCGGTACTGCTTCAAAACCACTGGGATTGGCCCCGGCTGATTGCTTTTCATGCCATTGCCTTTCTGGTGTTTGCCAGCTGGCTGTGGCAACCTACCCGCACGTTATGGGATCAGCTCGACAAGCAAATATTCCACTATTTGAATGCACCGCTGGCCACCAGCAGTATTTGGGCGCACCTCTGGGCGTTTGGCAGTATGCGGTTGGCAGATATGGCTGTTGGCTTGATCATGCTCGGATTTTTGATCAAAGGAAACTGGTTATTTGCCAGAGATCAGGTACGCACGGCATTATTTGCGTTCTTATCCGGTTTGTTTTTATTGCTGGTTATCCGTATCGGGTTATTTTCGCCCTTGGTCAAGATCATGCACTGGCAGCATGATGGACCGTCACTGGTACTGAATGGGGCGGTACGATTAGGCGAACTTTTCCCTGACTGGGAACGGTTTTCGCACATTAAAGACAGCTCAAGCAATAGTTTTCCAGGTGATCATGCTTCTGTCGTGTTGCTTTGGGCACTATTTCTCTATCCGTTTGCGAAGGTGTGGCAGCGTGCCTTGATCGGGGTGTTAACTGTTGTCTTCCTGTTACCGCGATTGGTGGCAGGCGCGCATTGGGGTACGGATATTTTCATCGGCGGTGTGTTCCTCAGTCTGGTCGCGTTTAGCTGGGGTTTTTATACGCCGTTTGCAGCACATGGCGCTCGCTTGCTCGAACGATTCTTCTCCCCTGTTTTTCGTCTCCTGCAAAAAATTCCCGGATTCAATCGCGTCACTGTGATTTCCGGGCGTTAATTTTTCTTCTGTCAAAGCAGTATTACCCTTGAAAAATAGGTCAGGCTGCCCCAGCTATTCCGAAATATTTTTGGAAAGGAATGGCAATGCGCCTTGATAAACTCACGACTAAATTTCAGCAGGCACTGGCCGATGCACAAAGCCTGGCTGTGGGCAATGACCAACAATTTATTGAGCCACAGCATCTGTTGTTGGCTTTACTCAATCAGGAAGAGGGTGGAACCGTCTCGTTGCTGGCGCGTGCTGGCGTGAATGCTAATGGATTAAAAGCATCACTAATCAAGGCATTGGAAAGACTACCTAAAGTAGAAGGTCATGCGGGTGAAGTTGCCATCGGACGCGATTTGACCAATCTGCTGAATGTGACGGACAAGGAAGCGCAAAAGGCGGGCGATCAGTTCATCGCTTCAGAGACGTTCTTGCTGGCGCTGTGCGGTGATAAAGGCGAGACAGGACGTTTGCTAAAAGACGCGGGCTTGCAGCGCAAGGCGCTGGAAGAAGCGATTCAATCGGTACGTGGTGGGCAGGCGGTGAATTCTCAGGAAGCTGAGGATCAGCGCGAGGCACTGAAAAAATACACATTGGATCTTACCGAGCGCGCGCGCTCAGGCAAGCTCGATCCGGTGATCGGGCGCGATGATGAAATCCGCCGCGCGATGCAGATTCTGCAGCGACGCACGAAAAACAATCCGGTGCTGATTGGCGAGCCCGGCGTGGGCAAGACGGCGATTGTCGAAGGATTGGCGCAACGCATTGTGAACAATGAAGTGCCGGATACCTTGAAAGACAAGCGCGTGCTGGTGCTGGACATGGCGGGTTTGTTAGCGGGTGCGAAGTATCGCGGCGAGTTCGAGGAGCGCCTGAAGGCCGTGCTGAAGGAAGTGGCG
>JALRCC010000241.1 GCA_023257495.1 Rugosibacter sp.
CAGGAAACTGCACGGTAATCTTGCGCGCAAACATATAACGGCCTGTAACCGCCATGCCCTTGAACAGTTCTTTTAAAAACAAACCACCTATGAAATCTTTAGCACCCATGACAAGTTTCCAATTTTATTTCCAGATAGTCAGTGGCGACATCATCCAGACGCCTACGACAAGAATCCATACCAGCGTCATCGGGACAAAAACCTTCCAACCCAAACGCATGATTTGATCATAGCGATAACGTGGGAAAGTGGCGCGAATCCAGAGGAAGAAAAACAAAACTGCAGAAATTTTCATCGCCAACCAAAAAAAACCGTCCGGTAGAAAACCAACCGGAGACAGCCAGCCGCCCAAGAAAAACACAGATACCATCGCTGAGACAAGAATCATGTTGGCATATTCTGCAAGGAAAAACATCGCAAACGACATACCAGAATATTCCACCATATGGCCAGCAACAATTTCAGACTCACCCTCAACCACATCAAACGGCGCACGATTCAGCTCAGCGACGCCAGAAATCAAATACACGGCAAACACAGGCAGTAATGGAAGCCAATTCCATGAAAGAAAACCAATGCCTTGCGCGGCAAAATAGCCATGAGCCTGACCGTGCACAATGTCGGAAAGATTCAAGCTACTGGAAACCATGAGTACGCTGATTAATGCCAGCCCCATGGCAACTTCATAAGAAATCATTTGCGCCGAAGATCGCATCGCCCCCAAAAATGCATATTTCGAGTTGGAAGCCCAGCCGGCGATGATAATTCCGTAAACACCGACAGAGCCAACGGCCAATAGATATAAGACGCCAGCATCAATATTGGCCAGAACCCAGCCATCAGCAAAAGGAATCGCTGCCCACATTGCCAAGGCAGGAGCTATCGTCATGACGGGACCAACAAAATATAACTTCTTGTCGGCTACTTTAGGCAGAATAACTTCTTTGAAAAAGAGCTTTAAGCCATCGGCCATTGGCTGCAACAAGCCCCAGGGCCCAACGCGATTCGGACCAATGCGCACATGCATCCAGCCAAGAATCTTGCGCTCCCAAAAGGTCAGATAAGCCACCGCGAGAAGTAATGGCACAAGAATCAGCACGATCTTCGCTAAGGTCCATAGCACAGGAAAAAGTGGGCCAAGCCATAGTTGAACAGGTTCAAGAAACGCATTCATCATGCTTTAGCCACACGCAATAGGGTGAACATGGGACCGGCAGAAACCGTGTTGATATGGCCGCTTGCAATACGAACAACGTTGTCAGGCAAATTCGCATCAAGCTCTGTGTACAGCGTTGCCGACATGCCCTGGCTAGCAGAGTCTCTTACACCCTCCGCTACGTCGAGGAGATCGCTTTTTGCTCGAAAACCTTGTAGCGCAGTAGTTCCATCAGCGCTGAGTCTTACTAAATCACCTCTTGCAATGCCAAAGCGAGCAAGCATCGCACCATTCATATGTGCCATCGGGATAGCAGAGTCTTTGGTTTTTTGTAACGAAGGAGCGTAGCGGACAAGCATATCGGAAAAATGGATAGGTACGTCAGCAACGCGTTCCAGCGATGTTGTATCAATAGTATCAGGCTCAGATCCGAGGTTAATGGCAATACCTGAAACCCCATTATCAAGACCGGAAATAAATTCCGCCCCCCCCCCGGTAATCCCCAAAGCTTCAGCTTTAACTTCCTCGCTGCTACTGTAATTGAATCCTGGAATATCAAGCAGGTTCGCTAACACCCGCAACACTTTCCAGGCTGGACGAGTTTCTGCTAAGGGTTTAACAGCAGCATAAAAACCTTGCACTCGACCTTCACAGTTAATGAACGTTCCGGACGTCTCAGTAAAGGGTGACACAGGCAACAGCACATCTGCATAACCCAGCGCAGTTTTTGATTTAAAGGGTGACAGCACAATCACACTGGCAGCTTGACTGAGAGTCGTCAATGCCTGCATGCCATACGCGCAATCTAGTTCCGGCTCAACACCTAACAATATATATGCGCGCCGTGGCTGGGAAAACATCGCATCTGCAGTAAGGCCACCCGCTTGCGGTAGAGCTTTGGCAACATAAGCACCCAGGCTATTCGCGGCCTCACCAAGAAAGCCCAATTTCCCACCTATGAGGATGGCAAGCTGGTGAGCTAAGGCGTGCAACATCGCCGCCTGCGGGTGTTGCTGTGCGAAATTACCCAACAGAATTCCCGTGTTACGACCGCTAACCAGACTCTGCGCTATCTGCTCAGCTTCGGCTGATATTGCCAATTCAGCGTATGCTGCATCCGCGTCCAGTGCTTCGATGGCGATATTCTTCTTGGCGCTCACGGACTTGACAACCTGAGCCAGCATTGATGGTAGCTGTGAAGGCCGTACAACGACTTGTCCGGCTAGTTGGATGAGTTGGTCATCCCCTGTGCTATGCAGGAAAGTAATTTGCGCCCCACGTTTAGCCGACTGCCGCAAACGCTGTGCAATGAGTGGATGATCTTTGCGCAGGAAAGACCCGACCACAAGCACACTGTCAAGCTGAGATAACTCCGCAATCTTCATGCCAAGCCATGGGATACCGGAACGCTTGCCATCGGCAGAAAAATCAGAGTGACGCAAGCGCGTGTCGATATTTTCACAGCCCAAGCCACGCAGCAGTTTTTGCCCAAGATAAAGCTCTTCAAGAGTTGCATGGGGACTTAGCAAGCCACCAAGCGCTGCACCACCGTCCGTTTTAACAACGTCACGCAGCGTATGCGCTACATAATCAAGCGCGACAGACCAATCAACTTCATGCCACACACCATCTTGCTTGACCATCGGACGGGTCAATCGCTCTGAAGAATTTAACGCCTCATAAGAATAACGATCTTTATCCGAGAGCCAGCACTCGTTAATACCCTCATTCTCATGCGGCAAAACACGCATGACGCGATCATTTTTAGTTTGCACAATCAGATTACTACCGAGACTATCGTGCGGACTGATCGACTTACGCCGAGAAAGCTCCCAGGTACGTGCTGAAAAACGGAACGGTTTAGACGTTAATGCGCCTACTGGACACAAGTCGATAATATTGCCGGAGAGTTCAGAATCCACGGTCTGTTCAACAAACGACATCACTTCCGCATGCTCACCCCGAAAGGCTTGACCCAGTTCCATCACACCCGCAATTTCCTGCGTAAAGCGTATGCAGCGCGTGCAATTGATGCACCGAGTCATGTCCGTCGCCACTAATGCCCCGAGATCTTTATCGACCACAACGCGCTTCTCTTCCTGATAATGCGATACCGAGTCACCATAGCCGACCGCCAGATCTTGTAACTGACATTCACCGCCTTGGTCACAAATAGGACAATCCAGCGGGTGATTAATCAGCAAGAATTCCATCACCCCCTTCTGCGCCGAAACTGCCAGCTCAGAATGCGTAAACACTTTCATGCCAGCCGTAATTGGTGTTGCACACGCAGGCAAAGGCTTTGGCGCTTTTTCTACCTGCACCAAACACATGCGGCAATTAGCCGCAATGGACAATTTTTTGTGATAGCAAAAATGAGGAATGTAGGTTCCCGCTTGATGCGCAGCATCCATGATGGTACCGCCAGGCTCTACCTGCAGCGCTTTGCCATTGATTTCAATATCAATCACAGCCCACCCTCCGTACGGAAAAAGCCACTACCGGCAGATTGCACCGCAGGATCGACCAGGCACTTGCCATGCTCAATGTGATACTCGAACTCACTCTGAAAGTTTTTAATAAAACTTCGCACCGGCAAGGATGCCGCATCACCCAGCGCACAAATGGTCCGGCCCATGATGTTATCCGTCACACGGTTCAGTAAATCAAGATCCTCTACCCGCCCTCGCCCATGCTCAATGCGATGCACCACGCGATACAGCCAGCCGGTACCTTCACGACAAGGCGTACACTGGCCACAGGACTCTTCAAAGTAAAAATAGGATAGTCGCTCCAGGGCTTTTACCATACAGGTCGTCTCATCCATCACAATCACCGCACCTGAACCCAGCATGGAACCGGCCTTGGAAATACCGTCGTAATCCATGGTGGTATCCATCATTACGTCGGCTGTCAGCACAGGCGCAGAAGACCCACCGGGAATGACTGCTTTGAGTTTTCTCCCACCGCGCACGCCACCGGCCATTTCGAGCAGCTTGGCAAAGGGCGTCCCCAGCGGAACCTCATAATTACCGGGGCGACTTACATGACCAGAAACAGAAAACAGCTTGGTTCCCCCATTATTTGGCTTGCCCATCGCCAGAAAAGCATCGCCGCCCATGCCAAGGATGAATGGAATCGCCGCAAAGGTTTCAGTATTGTTGATGGTCGTGGGCTTGCCATACAAACCATAGCTTGCAGGGAATGGCGGCTTAAAACGCGGCTGCCCTTTTTTGCCCTCAAGCGACTCAAGTAATCCGGTTTCCTCGCCACAAATGTAAGCGCCATACCCGTGATGTGCAAAAAGCTCGAACTCGAATTCAGAACCACAAATACCCTGACCCAGATAACCAGCAGCACGCGCTTCATCGAGGGCTTCTTCAAAGCGCTCGTAGATCGAAAAAATTTCGCCGTGGATATAGTTGTAACCACGGCTGGCACCCATTGCATAGCCAGCAATGATCATGCCTTCAATCACTGCATGCGGATCAAATCGTAACAGATCTCGATCCTTGAATGTCCCTGGCTCGCCTTCGTCAGAATTGCATACAACATATTTATCACCAGGAAAGGAGCGCGGCATAAAGCTCCATTTGAGTCCTGTCGGAAAACCCGCTCCACCACGCCCGCGCAGCAAAGACTTTTTGACCTCGGCAATTAGATCATCTTGCGAAACCTTCCCCACCACAATACGCTTTAGCTGAGCATAGCCACCACGTGATTCGTAGTCTTTAAGCCGCCAACCAGAATCCCCTCTGGACCAACCAGTAGATAGCAGCGGATTGATTGCATCGATCAGAGCCATGTTATTTGCACTCCGCCAGCAGTGCATCGATTTTTTCGGGCAGCATAAAGCTACACATGCGTTTGTTATTCACCAACATAACGGGCGCATCACCACAAGCCCCCATGCACTCACCCTCTTTCAGAGTAAAGCGACCATCCGCTGTCGTTTGATTGAAGTCAATCCCCAGCTTCTCTTTCAGGTAATCAGCAGCATGAACACCACCAGACAGAGCGCAGGGCAGATTGGTGCATACCGTCAATTTGTATTGACCCACGGGCTCTAGGTTATACATGGTGTAAAAACTGGCTACTTCATAAGCTGCAATAGGTGGCATGTCCAGATAACTGGCTACGAATTCGATAGTTTCGCGAGCAAGCCACGATTTTTCATCTTGTGCAATAGCCAGAGCAGCCATCACTGCGGACTGTTTTTTACCCGCAGGATACTTCGCAATTTCACGATCAATTTTTTGCAGTGATTCAGGACTCAGCATACTCATTCCGTTCGTCATTTATTGCACTTATCGATCCGTATCGCCCAGCACCAGATCAATGGTGCCGATGATTGCAGTCACGTCAGCAATCATGTGACCAGAAACCATCTCATTCACTGCCGCAAGATGCGGGAAGCCTGGCGAGCGAAGTTTCAAACGGTAAGGTTTATTCGCACCATCGGACACTGCCCAAACACCAAACTCGCCTTTGGGATGCTCAACAGCTGCATAAACCTCTCCTGGTGGTATATGCATGCCTTCGGTGAATAGTTTGAAATGATGAATCAACTCTTCCATGTTGGCCTTCATGCGCTCGCGTGAAGGAGGTGCGACTTTGTGGTTATCGACAATCACAGGACCTGGATTTAACCGCAACCATTCGATGCACTGCTGCACGATACGGTTGGATTGACGCATTTCTTCCATACGCACCAGATAGCGGTCGTAGCAATCACCATTAACACCAACGGGAATATCAAAGGCCATGCGGTCATAAACCTCATAGGGCTGCTTTTTTCGCAAATCCCACTCAACCCCCGAACCACGTAGCATCGGCCCCGTACAACCCAGCTGCAGGGCACGCTCAGGACTAACCACTCCGACACCAACAGTCCGCTGTTTCCATATCCGGTTATCCGTCAGCAACGATTCATACTCATCAAGATAACCAGGAAAACGCTGTGTGAAATCGTCCAGAAAATCCAGCAAGGAACCCTGCCGCGCCTCATTGAGTTGCCGAATATCCTCGGCTGACTTGAAGCGACTCGCTTCATATTGCGGCATACGATCGGGCAAATCACGATACACACCGCCCGGACGATAGTAGGCCGCATGCATGCGTGCTCCTGAAATCGCCTCATAAACATCCAGCAGATCTTCTCGCTCGCGGAAGGTGTACAGCACCATGGCCATCGCACCAATATCTAGTGCATGCGTACCAATGTTGAGCAGGTGATTCAGAATACGCGTGACTTCATCCATCATCACACGAATGTATTGCGCACGTAGCGGCACTTCCAAGCCAATCAAGCGCTCAATGGCCATGCAATATGCATGCTCATTACACATCATCGAGACGTAATCCAGCCGATCCATATACGGCACGGACTGAATCCACGTCCGCGTTTCAGCCAGTTTTTCTGTAGCACGATGCAACAAGCCAATATGTGGGTCAGCACGCACCACCACCTCGCCATCAAGCTCAAGCACCAGCCTTAAAACACCATGAGCTGCAGGGTGCTGCGGACCAAAGTTGATGGTGTAATTTTTTATTTCAGCCACGATTGCCGCCTCTTGCATAAACATCTTCACGCACAACACGCGGTGTTACTTCACGCGGCTCTATTGTGACCGGCTGATAAATCACACGCCTTTGCTCTGCGTCATAGCGCATTTCGACATGACCGAAAACCGGAAAATCCTTACGAAATGGATGCCCAACAAAGCCGTAATCGGTCAAGATACGGCGCAGATCTGTATGCCCCTCGAAGAAGATCCCATACAGATCAAATGCCTCTCGCTCGTACCAGTTAGCGCAGTTCCACACGTCAGTAACAGAATCCACAAGCGGAAAACTCTCATCTGGAGCAAATACCCTGACACGCAAACGCCAGTTATGAGTCAGTGATAGCAAATGACAGGTGACAGCAAACCGACGATCTTCACTCCCAGCGAACTCGGAATAATCAATACCACTCAAATCAACCAGCTGTTCAAAACGAAGCGCAGGGTTATCACGCAACTGCATCATGACGACGTGATAGTCTGCCGCAGCAACATCAAGAGTCAACTCATTTAATGCACACTCAAGCGAAGCGACACGATCCCCTAGCAGATCATTGAGCAGCAATTGAAGACGTTCTAGCTTACGGTTCATAGTGAAGTTATTCGCGTAATTTTGATTTCAGCGCGCAATGGTGTTGGTTCGCTTGATCTTATTCTGTAACTGGATGATGCCATACAGCAACGCTTCTGCTGTGGGAGGACATCCCGGCACATAAATATCAACCGGCACAATGCGATCACAGCCACGCACGACCGAATAGGAGTAATGGTAATAGCCACCACCATTAGCACAAGAGCCCATGGAGATTACCCAGCGAGGTTCAGCCATTTGGTCATACACTTTGCGCAGAGCCGGTGCCATTTTATTGGTGAGTGTTCCTGCCACGATCATGACATCCGATTGACGAGGACTAGGGCGAAAT
>JALRCC010000247.1 GCA_023257495.1 Rugosibacter sp.
CAGTCCCTATTTAGTTACCTTCAAGTTTCAAAAACATGGTGCCACAAGGCACGCACAGCGTTTATCTGCGACTCTATTTCATCAGGCGATACGATCGCCTGTGAAAAATTCAATCGCAAACCATGTTGCAAATGACGAAAATCACGATACGCATCGCGTGCTGCATTTGCCAACGCAGCCGGAATCAGTGACAGATCTGCTGCTATCTTCAATAGCGCAATATTACCCAAATTACCCGTTAACGCCGCATATTCATGGGCATATCCCAACACCAGATATTGCACAATGAATTCCACATCAATCAACCCACCCGGATCGTGCTTCAAGTTAAAAATCTGCACGCGCTGATCACCCCGCGTTGCATGAGCGTCATGCATTTTTTGCCGCATGGACAACACATCCTCTTTGAGTTTGGCCAGGTCACGGGGCTGGCATAACACTTCGCAGCGAATGGCTTCGAAAGCAGCCCCTACCCTTGCGTCACCCGCCGAGTAACGCGCCCGGGTCAGCGCCTGATGTTCCCAAACCCAGGCAGACTCAAGCTGATACGCGCGGAAAGCCGCAATCGAACTCACGACCAAACCAGCCTCGCCATTGGGTCGCAAACGCAAATCCGTCTCGAACAACTGTCCGGCAGATGTCTGCGCCGACAACCAGGTATTCAAACGCGTGCCGAGCCGGGAATAAATTTCTCCTGCGTCCGCATCGGCATCATCGTAAAGAAAAACCAGATCAAGATCAGAAGCAAAACCCAGCTCTTTACCACCCAACTTGCCGTAACTGATCACCGCAAAACGGGGGGTTTCGCGATGCCGTTTCGGCAGCTTTTTCCAGGCACATATCAATGCAGCATCGAGCAGACTATCGGCCAGATCCGAGAGATGGTCTGACAATTTTTCTACGGTGAGCAAATCCGCCATATCCTGCATCAACACGCGAAAAACCTGTGCATGATGTTGCTCTCGCAGCACATCCATCTGGCGTTCGGTATCTGGCTCAAGTGCTAATAACATCTGCTGTAACTGCTGACGAAACGCAGACCAATCTGGCGCAACCTCAAGCAAACGGTGATCAAGCAGTTCGTCGAGCAAGATCGGATGCTGCTCAAGATAACTCGCAGCCCAGCGTGAACTATCCAGCAAATTGACCACTTTTTGCAGGGCCTGCGGGTATTGCTGAAGCAAGGCAAGATAAGCCCCACGGCGCGAAATAACATCAAGAAAACTCAATCCACGCAAGAGCGCTTCATCGGGATGACGCGATTGTGCCGCAGCCTCAATCAGCCGCGGCACAAGTGCATCAAAGCGACAGCGAATTTCATCTGGTAGCTGCTGATAGCGTGACGCTGCGCGCAATGCAGCAACGTGCGCTGCTGCTGCTTCGGGATCGCGAAAACCCAAACGCTCAAACGCTTCGGCAGCTTCGCTGTTTGCTTCCAGCCAAAGCACCGCCAGCGGATGCTGCTCAGTATCGGGGCTCGCAAAAACCTGATCAAAATGGCTGGAAACAATCACACGATGGCCGTTGAGCACCTCGGTCAATGCTGCGAAATCGGCAAAATTCATCGCTTGCGCCACACGCAGCTGATCATCAGATGATATTGGCAACCGATGCGTTTGGGCATCATCCAGATATTGCAGACGATGCTCGATACGACGCAGAAAATCATAAGCAGAAGCTAAAGCCGAGACGGTTTCAGGCAGCAGGGTATGACTTGCTGACAGCACTTGCAACACGGCCAGCGTCGGCTGCACCTGCAAGGCGGGGTCGCGACCGCCCCGAATCAGCTGAAAAACCTGCGCAATAAATTCGATCTCGCGAATACCCCCCGGACCAAGCTTTACATTGTCCGCCTGATCCTTTTTCATGACTTCATACCGAATCTGCGCATGCAGATCACGCATGGCATTGATCGCGCCAAAATCCAGATACTTGCGAAAAACAAACGGCCGCCTGATCTGCTCTAATTCTTCAAAACGCTCGCCCGTCAATGGCCGTGCCTTGATCCAGGCATAGCGTTCCCACTCGCGGCCCTGGGTAATGAAGTAGTTTTCCAGCATGCTAAAAGAACATACCAAAGGTCCCGAATCCCCATTCGGACGCAAGCGCATATCCACACGAAAGACTTGGCCGTCCGACGTGATGTCAGCAATGGCATTGATCAGCCCGCGCCCCAGTCGAGCAAAAAACTCACTGTTGGAAATGCTGCGTGCCTCGTTACTGATCGCGGGACTTATCGCATCTGTTTCCCCATCATCGGGGTAGACAAAAATCAAATCGATATCCGAAGAAACATTTAACTCACGCCCACCCAGTTTGCCCATGCCGATCACCATGAGCGATTGCGCCAATCCATCCGCATTCCGTGGCACGCCGTACCGTGCAACCAGCCCGTGCATCAATACGCCAACCGCCTGATTGATTGCCAGTTCGGCAATACAGGTCATGGTTTCCATCACCTCGGCCAACGAGGCCAGGTTTGCCAGATCGCGCGTCGCAATACGCGCATAAGCCCATTGCTTGAACTCACGCAATAAAGGCTTCAAGTCAGCCTCGCTCATTAATGGCGTGACTTGCCTGCTACTCAGCCAGTCAGAGAGTTCAGCCCTTGTAACAGGCGTTTTGAGGGACGCAGCCACTTTAGCGGCAAGCTCTGGCTTGGCAAGCAGCAGCCTTTCCAGATATCGAGAGGCAGAAACAGCCTTATCCATATCAGCGATAGTGTCGGCAAGCATGTTGGCCATAGAAGGCATCGGTTAGAATTTCGGCTGTGATGCCACTATTTTCACCCTTTTGGGGAACTTCAATGTGTCCAATAGCGTGACCTCCGTGCCCTTTTTACATGCCTCAAATTCCCACTTTGCCTTCATTTACTAACCATCGACTCCTGCAAAGCCTGCCTCGTTCGAGTGGATTGGTACGCGTTTTTCGTGTGTTGTCATGGGCTGCCGCCCTGCTCTATTTTGTCGTGGCGTTGCTTGTCATTGGCTTACGCTACGGGGTGTTGCCACAGATTGAAAATTATCGTGGCGATATCGAGCAGGCCATCAGCGCGGCCATCCGGCAACCCGTCCATATTCGCGCCATTGAAGCCCATTGGGTGGGATTAAGACCCGTCCTGAACTTGCAAGGTATCGAGATTCGAAATGCTGCAGGTGACTCGCTGCTCAACCTGGAGAACGTGACCGCCGAACCTGCCTGGAATTCACTTTTACATGGTGAATTACGTCTGGCCCGCTTGGAGTTGCTTGCGCCACACATCGTATTAAGCCGCGATAAATCAGGCCGCTTCTTTGCCGCCGGGCTGGAAATCACGCCCCAAAAAACAGATCGGAATACTTTTTCACTTTGGCTATTTGCACAGCATCGGATCATTATTCGTGACGCCGTCATTACTTGGCAGGACTTCTTGCGCAATGCCCCACCACTCGAACTGAAGCATCTGAATTTTCAGCTCGACAACCATGGATCGTCACACCGTTTTGGCTTCACTGCAGAACCGCCTCGCGCTTTGGCGGCGCGGCTGGATATTCGCGGCAACCTGAAAAGCCGCGATCTGAACCAACTGGCCACATGGTCAGGCGAAACCTACGCTGAAATTGATTACGCTGATCTCGCCGGATGGCGTGCCTGGGTTGATTATCCGGTAGCCATTCCGCAAGGTAGCGGTGCCTTGCGCTTATGGCTTGACTTCGCCAACGCACAGCTCACGGCGGCTACAGCGGATGTCCGCCTGGCGGATTTGCGCCTGCAATTGCGTCCGGATCTTCCCGAAATGGATTTATTAAAGCTCGATGGCAGGCTTGCCGCAAAACGGCTGGATGGTGGATTTTCCGGATCCAGTAAACATCTGGCACTGACCACCCGCAACGGGCTGACACTTTCCCCGACCGATGTCACCCTGCGCTGGCAAAATAAAGCACCACAAAAAACAGCGCTGGCCGAAATAAGTTTATTGGATCTACTCCCCTCCACTAAAAAAACCGTACCCAATCAAAACACCAAACCCAGCGGCAGCTTTACTGCCAATCAGCTGGATCTGGATGCATTATCAAAGTTGGCGGCTTTCCTGCCCCTGGATGCAACCACCCGTGAGCAACTTGACCGTTATTCACCACAAGGAAAATTAGCTGAGCTGAGTCTTAACTGGCAAGGTCCCATCGATGCACTACAGCACTGGTCGATTAACAGCCGTCTGACAAATCTTAGTGTCAGCAGCCTCGGCCCGGTTAGCCGCATCAGTGGCATCAGTGGTCATATTGCGGGTACCGATCAAGACGGCACCGTCGAGCTGGAGGGAAAGAACAGCACCATTGCCTTGCCCACCATTTTTGCCGACCCTAATCTTGCGCTGGATACGTTCGCCGCACAGGCCAAATGGAAGAAAACGACCAATGGCCTGAATATTCAGCTGATCAAAACCACCTTTAGCAACTCTGATGCGGCAGGAGAAGCTCATGGCAGCTGGCAGGCCTTGCCCACCGGCCCGGGTGAAATCGACCTGGCGGCCCGGCTGACGCGCGGCAATGGCAATGCTGTCTGGCGCTACATGCCGCTGGTTGTCAGCCAGGAGACACGCGACTGGCTGCGCACCGGCATTCTGGCAGGCACTGCCAGCGAAGCAACCCTTACGCTCAAAGGAGATTTACGCCGTTTTCCTTTTCGCGGCGGACCGGGCAAGAATCAGGGTGGCTTGTTCGAAGTCCGTGGCAAGTTTCATGCAGCAACACTTGACTATGCCTCCGGCTGGCCAAGCATCACTGGCATTGAAGGTGAATTGCTGTTCGCCGGAGAACGCATGTTGATCACCGGCAAAAGCGGGCGCATCTTTGGTGTGGATCTGCGCGATGTCCGCGCAGAAATTGCGGATCTGGAAACACCAGAAGAACTGCTTGTTGTCACTGGCAAAGCCCTAGGGCCTACCGCTGACTTCCTGCGATATATCGAAGCCAGCCCGGTCAGCACCCACATCGATCACTTTACCGAGAACATGAAGGCCGCTGGCACGGGTGAACTGGAACTCAAACTGGATCTGCCATTGCGCCGCATGGAGCATACAAAGATTGCAGGCAAATACCGCTTTGACGGTAATCGACTCGTCGTCGATGCCGACTTGCCGCCGCTGGCCGATGTACGCGGGCAGTTACAGTTTTCCGCCGACAATCTTGAAGCCCGGGATATCCGCGGCACCTTGCTGGGAATGCCTCTCTCGGTCAGCCTCACTACCAGCAATAATGGCGTCCAAATCAATGCCGCCGGAGAACTGACCACCGCTGCGCTGCGCCGTCAGTTTGCCCATCCTGTGTTCGATCACCTTTCCGGCAGTGCGAAGTGGAATGGTGACATTCGCGTGAAAAACAAATCCGCCGATGTCAAAATCACGTCCAATCTTGTCGGTCTTTCATCCAGTCTGCCTGAACCTTTTAACAAATCCGCCAAAGAGTCGTTAGCAGCAAGCTTTGAGCGTC
>JALRCC010000282.1 GCA_023257495.1 Rugosibacter sp.
TGCTGAAAATTGATGCTGGCATAGATTATCGCCTGCGTACGTTAGAGCAGGCAGACATATTTTTAGTCAATGATCCAATACTGGCTACCAAGGCTTTACAGCAGATGTTTCGTCAGTTGGCAGGGGGCGAAGAAGGTACGCAGAGCATCACCTTGGTGAATCGGAATTTGCCTGTCGTACGACGTGCTCAGGGCATTATCTGGTTTGATTTTGCGGCACTCTGCGCTGGTCCGCGCTCGCAAAATGATTACTTGGCGTTAGCCGAGCAATACCACACGGTGATGTTGTCCAGCGTACCCCAAATGACCGCTGATGACTCAAGTGCGGCACGTCGGTTTACCTGGCTGATTGACGTGCTTTATGATCATCGGGTGAAGTTGATCATCAGCGCGGCATGCCCTGCCGAGATGTTGTACACACAAGGTCCGCAAGCAACTGAATTTGTGCGCACAGTGAGCCGTTTGATTGAAATGCGTTCACACGAGTATTTGGCTAGCGCCCATAAATCATAAATCAGCATCGTGTTAACACCGGGGGGAATACGCTTGATATAAAAATCGGGCTTGCTTTACTTCGCGAATGCTCGGTTAGAATAAATCAACCTTACCCGGAGGGCGAACCGAATGCTGCATGCTGGAGAAGTCGCACCTGATTTTCTTTTGCCTGATGCGGACATGGCGTGGGTAGACTCCCGCTCGGTATATGGCCAATACCATGCCGTGTTGTTTTTCTATCCTCGCGACAACACACCCAATTGCATTATTGAGGCTGCTGATTTTTCAGACCATGAAAGTGAATTTGCCAAACTGGGCTGTAAAATATTTGGCGTTTCACGTGATGATTGTTATTCACACGCAAATTTCCGAGATCTTCACGGTTTATCTGTGCCATTGCTGTCTGATGAAAAAGGCGAGGTGTGTCGGCAGTTTGGTGTTAGTCAATATCGCGAACATGATGGACACAAAAAACTTTGTATCATCCGATCCACGTTTGTTATCGATAAAAACGGCATTGTCCAGCATGCACTTTACGATGTGCAGCCCAAAGGGCATGCCGCCACGGTTTATCAACTTGTTCAACGTCTAAATGGCAAAGGAAAGCATCATGCAGATCGCTAGAAACAGTGTTGTTACTCTTAAATATACGGTTAAAGATCCAGATGGCAATCTGATTGATGCAGGTAACGCGCCACTCGTCTATTTACATGGCGGGTATGGTGGTATTTTTGATCGTATTGAAGAGGCAGTTCAAGGAAAGGTGGCCGGCGATAGTATTGAAGTCAAGCTGCAACCTGAAGATGCCTTTGGGGAGTATGACGCTGAACTCATCATTATCGAGCCGCGTAACTTGTTTCCCGACAATATTGAAATGGGGACCCAGTTCGAACGCGGTGATGAAGATGAACGGTTATATACAATCACCGATATCACCGAAGATAAAGTTGTTGTCGACGGGAATCATCCGCTGGCAGGCATGGCGTTGATTTTTTCCTGCACCGTGACAGATGTTCGTGCTGCAACGTCAGAAGAAGTCGCGCACGGCCATGTTCACGGAGCGCATGGTCACCACCATTAACTTCCGGATGTGGCACAGGGGACGTCTCTTGGATAGAGCCGCTCCCCTTGTTTGGCGTGATTTCTTTGCTTGAGTTGGCTTAGTCTTAGTTAGCCATTTTTTGGCCGCCTTCATCTGCGGCTACGGGCGCATCCCCGCCGAGCGCTTTGTAGAGCCTTGCTGCAGCGGTGAGCATAGCGCTGCGCACTTGAATGACACTTTGTTGAGCAGTGAATGCGTCGCGTTGCGCATCCAGTAACTCAAGGTAGCTGGAAACCCCCGCGCGGTAGCGAGTATCGACAAGTTTTAAGCGTTCGGTCTGATATTTTTCGGTAGCGTTTAGCGCGCTCAGTTGCTCACCTAGTTGATCACGCGCAGCCAGCGCGTCGGCTACTTCACGAAAGGCTTGCTGTATGGTTTTTTCATACTCGGCAACGGCGATGACTTTGCGCGCTTCCGTCAGGCTAACGTTGGCTTGCGTGCGACCCGAGTCAAACAGTGGCTCTACTAGCGACGGAGCAAAGCTCCATGCGCCCGTGCCAGCGTCAAACAAGCCGGAGAGGGTCCGGCTTGCCGTACCGAAAGCCAGACTCAGCCCGATACGCGGGAAGAATGCGGCGCGGGCAGCACCGATATTGGCGTTTGCCGCGAGCAAGCGTTGTTCGGCTGAGCGAACATCCGGACGACGCAACAAAACCGCACTGGACACTGATGTCGATAACTTAGGTAACTCACCCTGGTCAATGAGTCGGCGACTGGGTAGCAGATCATGAGGTACCGTGCCGACGAGCAAATCCAGCGTATTGCTGGCAAGGCGCTGGTTACGTTCGAGGTTGGCGAGTTCTGCGCGTGCTGACTCATAGGCTGCATCTGCTGACAGAAACTCAAGATCACCGGCGAGGCCGACCTCACGTCGCTTGCCGATCAGCCGCCGACTATCCAAACGACTTTCGAGTGTCGCCTGCGCGATAAGGCGTCGTTCATCGAACTCTTGTAATGAGTAATACGCGTTGGCTACGTCCGCGATCAGGTTTAAACGAAAGGCTTCGCGGGCTTCAGCGGTTGCAAGATAGTTTGCGCGTGCAGCCGCATCAAGATTTTTAACGCGACCCCAAAAGTCGAGCTCAAAGGCTGTCATGCCCAAATTGACATCGTATCGACGGTTTGTTTGTGCTCGTAGGGTGGGAGATAACTGTGCAGGAGTGCGCGCAGCCGACTGTGCTGCGCCAAGATTCACCGTGGGTAAACGGTCTGCATGGGTGATGCCATACAGTGCTTGCGCTTCTTCTACCCGAGCAACGGCAATGCGCATGTCACGATTGTAATCAAGTGCAATTTCGATCAATTGCTGCAAGCGGGGATCAGTGAAAAAACTACGCCAAGCCAATGGGTGCTCTGTCAGCGCGTCTGAAGTTGAGCGAACTGCCGTATTACCAGCGCCGACTTTTTCAGAGGTTGGCCATTGTGCAGGTACCGGGAGTTCTGGTCGTTGGTAAGCGGGGGCAAATGAACAACCGGCAAGTGTAAGGGTCGTCGCCCAAACGTATAGTTTATGCATTATGCGAGTCCTCATGCGCAAGTGGCTTTCCAGGGAAAATACGGCGCACAACCACAAAGAAGATAGGCACAAAGAAAACGGCCAAAAGGGTGGCGGTAAACATGCCGCCGATCACCCCGGTCCCAATGGCATGGCGGCTTTCAGCACCTGCACCGGTGGAAATAGCAAGTGGGAAAACCCCGGCAATGAATGCAATGGACGTCATCAAGATCGGTCGAAAGCGCAGACGACAGGCTTCCAGTGTGGCCTCAATCAAGCCCATGCCATCATCCTGGAGTTTGCGGGCAAACTCAATAATGAGAATGGCGTTTTTGGATGAGAGCCCAATGATTGCAATCAGTCCTACCTTGAAATAAACATCGTTAGGTAACCCACGCAAAGAGACGGCGAGCACCGAGCCGAATATTCCGAGCGGTACGGCAAGCATGACGGCAAACGGGATCGACCAGCTTTCATAGAGTGCTGCAAGGCACAAAAAGACGGCAATCAATGAAACTGCAAATAGTAAAGGCGCTTGCGAACCTGCCAGTTTTTCCTGGAAGGTAATACCTGACCATTCAAAGCCAATTCCTGGGGGAAGCTTGTTTGCGATATCTTCCATGACAGAAAGCGCTTCACCACTGCTACGCCCAGGGGCAGGGCTACCTGAGATTTTCATTGCGGGCAAGCCATTGAAACGGTCGAGCTTGGGGGTGGAAACAATCCAGCGTGGAGTGACTAACTCGCTGAGCATGATCATCTCGCCTTTATTATTACGTACCGGTAGGCGCAGAATCGTATCAACCGTTTTACGCGTATCCGCATCGGCTTGCATTTGCACGCGCAAGACGCGGCCTTGCATAACAAAGTCATTGATGTAGGCAACGCCCAAAGCTGATTGCATGGTCTCATTCAGGTCTGTCATACTCACACCCAGGGTCTCGGTTTTTGTACGATCTATATCGAGAAACAATTGTGGGGCAGGCTCTTGGCCTTCGGGACGTACGCCGACTAGATGAGGGTTTTGCGATGCCATGCCAAGCGCCATATTTCTGGCTTCAATGAGCTTTTCACGGCCAACCCCACCGCGATCCTGTAAGCGAAAGTCGAACCCGCCGGTAGCAGCCAGCTCCGGTATAGGCGGTGGATTGATGGTAAAAATCAGCGCTTGCTTGATGCTGAAAAATGCCATGTTTGCTTTGCGTATCAGTGCTTGTGCTGAACTATCAGGTGAGCTTCGCTGCCCCCAATCTTTTAGATTAATAAAGGTGAGCGCAGAGTTTTGGCCGCTACCAGAAAATGAAAATCCCACCACGCCAGTGACATGTGCAACTTCAGGTTGTTTCATGAAATATTGCTCAACGCTGGATAGGATTTCAATGGTCCGACTTGTCGTAGCCCCTGGGGGTAACTGGACGAGGGTAACGAAATACCCCTGATCTTCCTCAGGAAGAAGGCTCTCTGGCAGATGACTGAATAGCCAAGTTGCAGCGATAATGATGAGCAAATATAAAACTAGGTAACGGGCACCTTTTTTGACGATGCGTGCCACACTCGATACATAGTTTTTTGTAGTACGGTTGAAAAACTCATTGAATCGACCCAGAAAACCTTTTGTCATTACCGTCGCTTGATCAGGATGTGCCTTGAGCAAAGTAGCGCATAACGCCGGTGTCAGTGTCATGGCCATCAGGGCAGAGAAGCCCATCGTTAAAACGAGGGTTACTGCAAATTGTCGATAGATGGCACCGGTGGAACCGCCAAAAAAAGTCATGGGTAAAAATACAGCTGATAGCACGACGGTAATTGCAATGACGGCATTGGTAATTTGCCCCATGGCTTTCCTCGTGGCTGCACGAGGGGACAAATGTTCTGTGGTCATTAGTCGCTCAACGTTTTCTACGACCACAATGGCGTCATCAACGACAATCCCGATGGCCAGCACCATGGCAAAAAGTGTCAATACGTTGATTGAGTAACCAAAAGCATACAGTCCTAATACGCCACCCATAAGCGCAATAGGCACAACGATTGTGGGAATGAGCGTGGCACGCAAGTTGCCCATGAATAAATACATCACCAAAAACACGAGAAAAACAGCCTCGAGTAACGTGATAACTACTTCATGTATTGAAATGGCAACGAATCGAGAGGTATCGTAAGGGTTTATCCAATCGATTTTGCCCTTTGGAAAAAACTGTGCGAGTTCCGTCATTTTTGTTCTCGCCGCTTCCACAGTGCCTAGTGCATTGGCACCAGGGGATAAGCGAATGCCGATACTTGCACTGTTTTTCCCGTCAATTCTTGATGAGCGTGTATAGCTTTGCGCGGCCAGCTCCACCCTGGCTACGTCTTTCAGGCGCAGCGTTGAGCCATCTGGATTAGTTCGCACAATAATGTTGCCGAATTCTTCGGGTGTTGCCAGGCGGCCCTTCGCTACAATCACCGCATTTAACTCCTGCCCTGGTGCTGCGGGAAGCTGGCCTAGCTCACCTGTGGCGATTTGGACATTCTGTGCGCGCACGGCACGAGTAATGTCGCTCGGGGTTAAGCGATAGGCAAAAAGCTTGTCGGGTTTTAGCCATATTCGCATGGAATATTCGGTGCCAAACAGCAGGGCTTCACCCACTCCGGGCACGCGTCGCAGATGCTCGAGCACATTGGCTGATCCATAGTTACCAAGATCAGTCGAGTTAAGACTGTTATCGGGTGAAAACAATGCAAAAAACATGACAAAGTTGCGTGCTGACTTGGTCACTGTCACACCTAAACGGCGCACATCATCAGGCAGCCGAGCTTCCACCCGTTTGATGCGATTTTGTGCCTCTACAGAGGCGTAGTTAAGTTCTGTGCCTGGAGAGAAGGTCAGAGTAACAGAGCCTGCGCCAACCTCCGAAGAGGATTCCATGTACAGTAGGTTTTCGATACCGTTCATTTCCTGCTCAATCAGGGCTACTGCAGATTCTTCCACTAGCTGTGCGGATGCACCCGGATAATTGAGTGAGATAGTCAAGCCTGGCGGGGCGACCGCAGGATATTGCGCGATGGGTAAATTTCGTAGGGCAAGCGCGCCGCCCAGGCAGATGATGATGGCAATGACCCAGGCAAATATCGGGCGATCAATAAAGAAGTTAGGTAGCATGGATCACCCCGCTTTCTTGTTGGCAGGGGTGTTAGATGGAGTTTCTGCAGGCTTGACTATGCCTGGTGCTTGCCACGGGACTGCTTTGAAGGGTGCCCCTGGACGCATCTTTTGAAAGCCATTTACGATGATTTTTTCACCACCTTTCAAGCCTTCGGTAATGATGAAATCACCATCAGCCATGCTGCCGGTTTTGACGGGTAGAGGCACTGCCTTGCCATCGGATGTAAGAAGCAACACATATTGACCTTGCGATCCGCTTTGTACAGCCCGTTGCGGCACCCTGATGGCATTGTCAGCAACTGCTGAAGGAAAACGAATTCGAGCAAACATCCCTGGTAATAATATGCGATCAGGATTAGGAAACTGTGCTCGAACAGACACTGCACCGGTGCTGGGGTCCACTGCCAAATTAGAAAAGAGCATTTTTCCTGGTAGCGGGTAAAGACTTCCGTCTTCAAGGAGTAATTCGACCTTGTTCGATCCTGAGCGTTTGAGCGTGCCAGACTTGACCGCTGCCTGCAGTCGTAATAACTCGCTGCCGGGTTGGGTAAAGGTGACATAAATGGGATCAATCTGTTCAATTGTGGCTAATGCAGTCGCTTCCCCGCGACCTACTAGGGCCCCCTCAGTTACTAATGCCCGTCCAATTCGCCCCGAAATCGGCGCAGGTACACGAGTATTTTCCATATCCAGAGCGGCACGCGCCAAGCTGGCCTGTGCTTGTTGATAGCGCGCCTGTGCTGCTTCTACTTCCTGCTGGCTGACGGCTTTGATTTCAATTAATGGCTTATACCGGGCCACAACAAGACGCGCAGCTTCTGCATCTGCTTTGGCACCGTTATAAGCAGCAGTATAGGTACGTGGATCAATCTGAAACAGGGTTGCACCTGCCTTGACGTCAGAGCCTTCGGCAAACAATCTCTTTTCAACAATACCTTCCACGCGCGCACGCACTTGCGCTGTGCGCCAAGCCTCGAGGCGTCCAGGAAGGTCTTCCGTCAAGGTTGCTGAGCCCGGAGTAAGGGTAATGAATTCGACCTCTACTGGTGGCATGCCACCAGTAGGCCCTCCTGATGATGATTGGCCACCATTACCTGTACCCGGTTTCGCTCCACAGCCAGTGAGCCCGCTGATTATGCTCAAGAGCAAGAAGATGGTAGGTACAACGCGAGTTATGTTCATGACAGTTAATCCTTTGATTCGGTAATGATGGCCAATAGACTTTAGTCAATGCGCATGTGGCTAATTTTTAATAGCTTCTACTGGAATAGTCAGCGTGACTTCATCACTCACGAAAGGTGCGTGTTTCCCCATGGCAAAATCAGAGCGTTTGATTTTTGCCGTGGCATTAGCGCCACAGGCATTTTTTTTCAGCATGGGGTGTGGCATGCAGTGAAAGGAAGTGACATCCAGTTTTACCTGTTGGGTAATCCCTTTGATTGTGAGGTCTCCCACCACTGAAACTAGCTTGTCGCCTTCAAACTTAAGCTGATTAGATTTGAAGGTAATGGTTGGATATGTGGCTGTATCGAAAAAATCCGCGCCTTGAATATGAGTATCGAACAGCACAAAACCTGTATCGACTGATTTGGCATCAATACTCACATCAACGCTACCGGTTCCAGTAGCCCGATCCAGAATGATTTGCCCCGTCGTTTTATTAAATCGTTGCACCTGATTTGAATAGCCTAGATGGCTGTACTCAAAACGAGGAAAGGTGTGTGAGCTTTCAACCACATAAGTT
>JALRCC010000081.1 GCA_023257495.1 Rugosibacter sp.
TGGGCACGCATGACTTTTCGGCTTTCCGATCGGCTGAGTGTCAGGCTAAATCACCTGTTAAAACCTTGCGCAAGATTTCCATAGTTCGGCATGAAGATCTGATCATGTTTGACTTTGAGGCAGATGGGTTTTTGCATCACATGGTGCGCAATCTGATTGGTGCGTTAGTGTATGTCGGTAAAGGAGCGCACCCTCCTGGCTGGCTGGGCGAGTTGTTGATGGCCAAAGACAGGGCCTTGGCAGCGCCGACGTTCGCAGCTTGCGGACTGTATTTCGCAGGGGTCGACTATGATGCGCGCTGGCAACTAAAAGAGAGTACAAGAGCCGCTGGAAAAGTCCGCGCTGGTGATACGGTACAAAGCCAGAATCCTGGAGACGCGGCGACTCTGCTGATTGGATCATGAATAGAACTCGAATCAAAATTTGCGGCATCACACGGGCGGAGGACCGCGATGCAGCTATTGCCGCAGGAGCTGTCGCACTTGGGTTTGTGTTTTATCCACCCAGCCCAAGATATGTGATGCCAGAAAAAGCGGCGCAACTTGTGTCATCGATACCCGCATTTGTCAGTCGTGTAGGGCTGTTCGTTAATGCCGAGCCTGCCACCGTGCACGCAGTATTGGCAGAGGTTGCCTTGAATGTGCTGCAATTCCATGGGGATGAAGATGCCGCATATTGTCGCCAGTTCGGCATGCCGTGGATCAAGGCAGCACGTGTCAGACCGGGGCTTGATTTGCTAGAATACGCGCGCGCTTTCGAGGGGGCGTGCGGTTTGTTGCTGGATGCTTTTGTCGATGGGTATGGCGGCGGCGGCAAAGAATTTGACTGGTCGCTGATCCCTTCGTCGTTACCCTTGCCAGTGATTCTTTCAGGTGGATTGAATGTTGCCAATATTCAACAAGCCGTGCGTGTTATCCGGCCCTGGGCGGTTGATGTCAGTAGTGGCGTCGAGATGGCCAAGGGTATTAAAGACGCTGAAAAGATAGCTCAATTTATTGCCGGAGTGCGTAATGCAGATGCCTGATTTACCTTATAACTTGCCAGATGCACGAGGACATTTCGGACCCTACGGCGGGATTTTTGTTGGCGAAACCTTGATGCCGGCGCTCGTTGAGCTGCGTGAAGCTTATGCCGCAGCACAAGCTGATCTGACGTTTCAGGCAGAACTTGCGGATGACTTGAAACATTATGTCGGTCGTCCTAGCCCGATCTACCACGCCAAACGGTGGTCCAATCTATTGGGTGGCGCACAGATTTTTCTCAAACGTGAAGACCTGAATCACACCGGTGCCCACAAAATAAACAACTGTATTGGCCAAGCGCTGCTGGCGCGGCGCATGGGCAAGCCACGCGTCATCGCAGAGACAGGTGCCGGTCAGCATGGCGTAGCAACCGCCACTGTGGCCGCTCGCTATGGGATGGAGTGCGTGGTGTACATGGGGTCAGAAGACATTAAGCGGCAAGCCGCCAACGTCTACCGCATGAAGCTGCTGGGCGCAACGGTTGTCCCTGTTGAGTCGGGCTCGAAAACCTTGAAGGATGCGCTCAATGAAGCCATGCGCGATTGGGTAACCAATATTGCCAATACGTTTTACATTATTGGTACGGTCGCTGGGCCTCATCCCTACCCGATGATGGTGCGCGATTTTCAGAAAGTGATCGGTGAAGAGTGCAGGGTGCAAATGCCGGAACTCATCGGTCGTCAGCCTGATGCCGTCATTGCGTGTGTTGGCGGAGGCTCCAATGCAATGGGCATGTTTTATCCCTATATTGCCGACGCCGATGTTCAATTGATTGGCGTAGAAGCAGAAGGCTTCGGTCTGGCCAGCGGTAAGCACTCGGCCTCACTGACAGCTGGCCGTCCAGGGGTGTTGCACGGTAATCGAACCTATCTACTGCAAGATGACAATGGTCAGGTGATTGAAACGCATTCAATTTCTGCCGGGCTCGATTACCCGGGTGTGGGGCCTGAGCATGCCTGGCTGAAAGATACGGGCCGTGCAAGCTATGTCACCATTGACGATGCGGCTGCCTTGGCTGCGTTCCATGATTTATGCCATCTTGAAGGCATTATCCCGGCACTGGAGTCCAGCCATGCCCTGGCTTATGCGGCAAAGTTGGCACCTACCCTGGGTAAAGACAAAATGCTCCTCGTCAATCTTTCTGGTCGTGGTGATAAAGATATGCACACGGTTGCTGAAAAATCCGGGATCCAGTTCTGATATGTCACGTATAGCTGCGACTTTTTTTCATTTAAAGCAGTGGCACCGCAAGGCGCTGATTCCCTTTATTACTGCGGGTGATCCACATCCCGATTTAACACTGCCGCTGATGCACGCCTTGGTTGAAGGCGGGGCTGACATCATTGAACTGGGTGTGCCGTTTTCCGATCCCATGGCGGATGGTCCCACCGTGCAGCGCGCCTCTGAGCGGGCTTTAGCGCAAGGCATGACATTGCACCGGGTGTTAGCGTTGGTGAGCGAATTTCGCAAGGCTAATCAAGTGACGCCCGTTGTGCTGATGGGCTATGCCAATCCAATTGAATCCTACGGCATTGATGCCTTTGCTCGTGATGCCCATAACGCCGGTGTGGATGGCGTATTGGTCGTTGATTACCCGCCTGAAGAATGCGCCGAATTTGCTGCGGCAATGAAGCGGGAACAGATAGACCCGATATTCTTGCTGGCCCCTACCTCGCCCTCACAGCGTTATGCCGAAGTGGCGGCGTTGGGAAGTGGCTATTTGTACTACATCTCGCTCACCGGCGTCACGGGTGCAGGACATCTGGATATGGAACAAGTCGCACAGCGTATCCCGCAGATTCGAGCACAGGTTGGCATGCCAGTCGGCGTAGGTTTTGGCATACGCGATGCCGCCACCGCAGTACGGATTGCCTCCATGGCTGATGCTGTTGTCATCGGTAGTCGCATCATTGAGGAAATCGAAAGTGGGCCAGCTGCCGATGCACCGGCGCGTGTGAAAGGGTTGCTGGCCGGATTCCGCCTTGCGCTTGATCAGGAGCTTCGCTCATGAGTTGGTTACAGAAACTGCTACCTCCCAAGATCAAGCGTTCTCCTGGGGGACGCAAGTCGATGCCCGAAGGCTTATGGTCGAAATGCCCAGCCTGCGAAGCGGTACTGTATGCCTCGGACTTGGAAAACAATCAGCAGGTTTGTCCAAAGTGCAGTCATCATCTTCGTCTTCGAGCACGTGCGCGACTGAACTTGTTGCTTGATGAAGAGGGGCGCTTTGAGATTGGTGCAGAAGTGTTGCCGATGGATCCGCTTAAATTCA
>JALRCC010000161.1 GCA_023257495.1 Rugosibacter sp.
CGATCCTTGACCGGCAGGCCGAGCAATTCGTCACGCACTGCGCCGCCGACGGCATAAACTTTCATCGTGCCAGTGGCTCCGGTTTGTGCAAGGCAGTAGAGGCCAAGTGGATTGCCAAGCGCGTTGCCAAGCACATTGTCAATCGCATTGCCAGCGGCTGCAAAGGCAAACTCGTGCTGCCCCTGGGCAGAAGGGTCTTCACGGTAAACTTTCCGTTGCTGTAGTCATTGCACTTCCGCCGGGTTGCACGATACCCAGGCGCGCTTTGAGCGATTGCGGTGTGTTGTTGAACAACAGGTGGTAATACATCGTATTGCTCATGACTTTTTTGACGTAATCACGGGTTTCCTGAAATGGAATGGTTTCGGCATAAATGGCACCTTCCAGCGGTCGACCGCCGAGCCACCGGCGGGCACGGTTTGGACCGGCGTTGTAGGCGGCGGAGGCAAGCACCGGCAAGTTATCGAGAGACTCGAGCACCAGCCTCAAATAAGTTACGCCCAATTGCACATTGGTTTCTATGTCAGTCATCTGGTGTGGATGAAAATTCGCCAGCTTGATTTTTTTTGCAACCCACTGCGCGGTGGCCGGCATGACCTGCATCAGCCCTTTGGCACCGACGGCTGAATTCGCTTGCGTTACAAAGCGTGACTCCTGCCGTATCAAGCCGTAAACCCATGCCGCATCAACGTTCTGCGCTGTGGTTTCTGCCGTGACCTGATCACGATAGGGTGCCAGATAACGCAAACTGAAATCATGCATGTCTTGCGTGCGCTCTGCGCTGGCGATGGCTCTGTCCCACACGGCATCGTGCTGCGCCAGATGCGCGGCGGCCAGCAGCGCGCGATCATTCATGCCACGCAAACTCCAGTTCCATTCCCGCACACCTTCCACCCGCATATCGAGGCGAAATAACGCCAGCGCACGTTGTAACCCAGGGTTGCTTTCTGCAACGGCGATTTCTTCCGGCAGTGGCGGGGGTGCTGGCACGGGAAGACGCACCGTCCACCCGAGTTCTTCAGCCGCCAATTGGCCGTAAAAATTGGGTTGCCCGGCGATACGCAAAAACAAGGCATTGGCTTGTTCTCCCTGGTGCAGTGCGCTGAGCGCGCGGGCTTGCCAGTAAACCCACTCTGGTCGTTGCGCCCATTCAGTCGGCATAGTGCTAATGACGCGCTGCACACGCGCCCAATCTTGCACGCGCAAGGCAGCACGCACATGCCAGGCCATCTGCTCTTCATCGAGTGGAGTTTCTGCAGCCAGGTCATACCAGGCCAATGCCTCGGGGAGATGCTTCCCGGCAGCTAAACGGGCCAGTTGCCCCCAGGCGTAATGGGCATCGGTAGCAGGCAGTTCTTTTTCGATGTGGCGTAACTGGGTAGCCGCCGCCATGACATCGGTTCGCGCCAGCGTTTGTATCGCAAACAAAGCCATTTCGCGTCCGCGACGTGTGGTGGCAAACGACAAGAGGAGGCGCTTGAAATAGCGATTCGGATCTACCGCAATGGCTTCCAGAGCGCCACGTTCAAAATTCTGTTCAGAGGGCAGATACGCTGCCGCCGTCTTGCCAGCGCCGACTTTTCCGAGGGCCAGCATACGCCGCACGCGCTGCCAGATTTCTTCGGTTGTTAACTCGCCCGTCGCTGCCATCTGATTCACCAGCGTCATGCATGCCGTAGGAAGCTCCTGCGCTGAGAGCCAGAGTGGGCGAACCTTTTGCGGCGTGCCTGCGGCTTCTGCCGCATAGCAATTCAACGTGTTATCGGGCGCGGAGAGTAAAGGGAATTCACGCGTAAAGCGTACCCAATCTGATTTTTTTCCTAAAACGCGTAGCCAGTCATCGCGCAGTTTTTCAGCGAGATAACTGTCCTTGTGCGTCTGCAAAAAAGAGAGGATGCGGCTGTCATCCATGGCTTCTGTTTCTGACTCTGCATTTGTCGCCAACTGTTGTTGTAGTTGCCAATACTCTGCCCAGGGGCGCAACACATAATCGACCGGCAATGCGGCCACGGCTTGCCCCAGACGAAGGCGGTTGCCTGTCCGCGTTGCCTCGCGTGCCGCGATAAATGTTGTGTCGTTCGCGGTAGAAGAAACCGGCGCTGTATTTGCCTTGACACTCAACGGCAACGCCAAACCGAGCACCAAGCCCAGCCTCAAGCATAATTGCGCCAAGCAAACAACAGAACGCTGCATGGCCGAGTGTTTGCCTGCGTCTGGTTTCATGCCATCATTCAACTTGTGATTCGTATACATCCATTTACCTTAACATGCCCCGCGAATTAGCGTCCGCCGATGACCTTGCGGATTCCTCCGCTTTTCGCGCGGTATTGCGTCGCGAAAAACTGGCTGCCCGTGTAGCGCTTGAGCACACAGTGCATGCCAAGCTTTCGGCGCGCATTGAAGCGCATCTGGAAGCTTTTCTGCTCAGGGTGTCCGCCATGCAGCCCGAGCATACGCTGGCCTTTTGCGCGCCGACCAAAAATGAATTCGATGCTGGTCAGCTGGTCAGTCGCTTGATTCTGCCTGATACTGATCGCCACGCGCAACATGGCGCACAACATGGCGCACAACACGACACACAACACGGCGCGCAACGCCCCTCGCAGGGTCTTTGGCGCGCTGCCATGCCAGTGGTGATTGCACGCGATGCAGCGATGATTTTTCGCGCGTGGACGCCGACAACGCCGATGGGTTGTGATCGTTACGGGATCCCTATTCCCGCCGCAGGTGAAGAACTTGCGCCCAGCATTGTGCTGTTACCTCTGGTCGCTTTTGATGAGGCAGGCTATCGGTTGGGTTATGGGGGCGGCTACTTTGACCGCACACTGGCGGTCCAGGTTCCGCGCCCGTTGACCATTGGCGTGGGCTTTGAGCTGGCCCGCGTGCCCAGCATCCGACCGCAAGCGCATGATGTGCCGCTGGATGTGATCATTACTGAAGCAGGGAGCCGGGAATTTTTTATTCGCTAGCGGCGCATTAGCGACAGGCGGCATTCAGCCGTTGTAATGCTTCATCAAGCAGCATGCGGCGAGTGCCGAAATTGAGGCGCACGAAGCCGGGCGCACCAAAAGCTGCGCCATCGGAAAGCCCCAGCCCGTGCGCTTCGAAATACTGTGCAGGGTTGGCTATACCGTGTTGGTGGGCAAATTCACGTGCATCGATCCAGGCCAGATAAGTGGCTTCGATCGGGTGCATGGCAAGGCCGGAAATCTTGGCGACGGCATTTTCAACGGCGCGTGCGTTGCCTTGCAGATAATCCAGCAGCGCGCTGTGCCAGTCGTCGCAGGTGCGGTACGCGGCCTCAGTGGCCGCCATGCCCAAGGCATTGGCATGTGGCACGATGCCGCGCATGGTGGTGGTGAATTTGCGCCGCAACGTGGCATCGGAAATCACCGCAAAGGCACAGCCCAGTCCGGGGATGTTGAAGGTTTTCGATGGCGCCATCAAGGTGATGGTGCGCGCCGCGATGTCGTCGCCAAGCGTTGCAAAAACTCGGTGCTGGCGAGACGGCGGCGAATGGATCAAGCCGTTGTGAATTTCGTCCGCGCAGATGGCGAAATCATGTTTTTCGGCCAGCCGTGCAAGCTGTGTCAGTTCATCCATCTGCCACGCACGGCCCGTTGGGTTGTGTGGATGGCAGAGCAGGAAAAGCTTGGTCGATGCGCCTTTTAGCATCGCATCCAGTGCCTCGAAATCCCATTCCCAGCGCTGCTCTCCCTGGATGAGTGGCACGCTGATCAGTCGCCGTTCGGCATTTTTTGGCGCGGAAAGAAACGGCGGATAAATCGGCGTGACGGTACATACCGCATCGTTTTTTTCGCCGACTGCGCGGCAAGCGACATTGAGTGCTGAAACCAGCCCTGGCAGCCAGACGATCCATTCGGGCGCAATCGTCCAGGCGAATTGGCGCGCCAGATAATCCACCACTGCGTGCGTTTGGCTCGCGGTGGGCAGGTTATAGCCAAACACGCCGTGTGCCACGCGTGCGTGCAAGGCAGCAATCACCGCAGGGGGCGCGGCGAAATCCATGTCAGCCACCCACAGGGGGAGGATGTCACGCCCAGCGTACTTGGCCCATTTCTCCGAATCCGTGCCCGCACGTTGAACCGGCGCGTCGAAATCAAAACTCATGCAACGTCCATTCAATGCTCATCCCAGAAACAGCCGGTACGCCGGATTGTTTGTTTCGTCGCAATATTGGTAGCCGAGATTTTTGAGAAACACGCCGAAGGCCTTCATGTCTTGCGGTGGCACCTGCATGCCGACCAGCACGCGGCCAGTGTCGGCACCGTGATTGCGATAATGGAACAGGCTGATATTCCAGCCCGCACTCATCTTGTTCAAAAAATTCATCAGCGCGCCGGGGCGTTCGGGAAATTCGAAACGGTACAGCAATTCGTGCAGCTTGCCATCGCTTTGCGGTGCATGTCCGCCGACCAGATGGCGTATATGCAGCTTGGCCATTTCATCATCCGTCAGGTCCAGCGTAGGGTAGCCGTGTTTTTTGAGCTGGGTGACCAGAGTGCTGGCTTCCTTGCGGTTTGCGACCTGCATGCCGACGAATACGTGCGCCTGGCCCGCGCTGTAGTAGCGGTAGTTGAACTCGGTGATATTGCGCGCACCGAGCAGGGTGACGAATTTTTTGTAGCTGCCGGGCTGCTCGGGCAGCGTGACAGCGAGCAGGGCTTCGCGCTGTTCACCGACTTCGGCGCGCTCGGCGACAAAGTGCAGACGATCGAAATTCATGTTGGCACCGGAGGCAACTGCCACCAGCGTTTTGTCGCGCACGCGGTGCTTTATCGCCCAGGCCTTGGCACCCGCAATGGCCAAGGCTCCCGCAGGTTCCAGAATGGAGCGCGTGTCTTCAAACACATCCTTGATTGCCGCGCAGATGGCATCGGTATCGACGAGAATCATTTCGTCGACATATTCGCGGCACAGACGAAAGGTTTCTTCGCCCACATATTTGACTGCCGCACCATCTGCGAACAGGCCGACGGTATCAAGCTTGACACGTTTATCTGCCGCCAGCGATCGCGCCATCGCGTCGGCATCCATGGCTTCAACGCCGATGATCTTGATCTCCGGCCGCAGACGTTTGATGTAAGCGGCTACGCCAGCAATCAGCCCGCCACCGCCAACGGTACAGAACACCGCTTCGATCGGATCGGCATGCTGGCGCAGGATTTCCATGCCGATGGTGCCCTGACCGGCGATGACATCCGGGTCGTCAAACGGATGCACGAAAGTCAGCTTGAGCTTTTTTTCCAGCGTCAACGCATGGGCATAGGCCGCGTCATACGAATCACCTGCCAAGACGACTTCACCGCCACGATTTTTCACCGCCGTTATCTTGATCTGCGGCGTCGTGGTCGGCATCACGATCACTGCGCGGATGCCGAGCTTGTGCGCCGACAAGGCAACCCCCTGTGCATGATTGCCAGCGGAAGCGCAGATAACGCCGCGCTTGCGCTGCGCGGGGGTGAGGTGTGCGATCTTGTTGTAGGCTCCGCGCAGTTTGAAACTGAACACCGGTTGCATATCCTCGCGCTTTAACAACAGGCGATTGCCGCAACGCGCAGAAAGATTGGCTGCCAGTTCCAGCGGAGTTTCTACCGCGACATCATAGACGCGGGCATTGAGAATTTTTGTCAAGTAATCCATGGTGTGCACATTTGTATGGAGGAAGTTCTGCAAGGCAGCAAGAAGGTGCAAAGGGTAACATGCGGCATGGATTTTTCTTTCACGTCAGAGGCTGGCCTGGCCGGTCTTTTTGTGGTCTCTTTTCTTTCTGCCACGTTATTGCCCGGCGGCTCGGAGCTGGCATTGCTTGCTTTTGTCACACTGCATCCCGGAGCCACTACGGAATCTTTTGTCTTGGCGACCATCGGCAATACGTTGGGCGGCGTGACGACTTACTGGATGGCACGTGCGCTGCCGGAACCGAAAGATATCAGTCGATTGGGATTGGCGCGGCGCTGGGGTGCGCCGGTACTCATTCTGGCCTGGGCACCCGTGATTGGTGATGCATTATGCGCTGCGGCTGGCTGGCTGCGTTTGCCCTGGTTGCCTAGTGCATTGTGGATGCTATTGGGTAAAGCGGCGCGGTATGGCATGGTGATTGCGGGAGCGGGATTGTTGTGAGCGGGGATCGGTGAAAAGTCGGCGCTGATCACACGGCGTGCCGTGTGATCAATCGGGCAAATTGCGTCCCGCGCTGGCGGGCTTAGCGGCCCATGGTCGGCTGGTGCGCTCATATCGGCCATGCACGGCGCACAATGTCTTGCAGGATATGCAGCTTGCGGTGAAAAAAATGGTCCGCACCAGGGACCACTACGACGGGTAGCTCGAGCGGCTCGGCCCAGGCGAGTACGTTCGCCAAGGGCACGGTTGTGTCAGCCGCCCCATGGATGACCAGGGTGCCTGGGGCGACGGCTTCGGTGGCATAGCTACGTGCCCCTTCAATATAACCGGCTGCAGTGCCTACCAGAACCATCCAGCGTGCTTCATGCTCGGTATTGGCCAGCTTTTTGGCGACGCGTGTAATGACATACGCCCCGAAAGAAAACCCGGCCAGCGTGACGGGAAGCATACCCCATTGCTGTTGTGCCCAGGCTAGTACGGCAAGCAGATCGTCTGTTTCCTTGTCGCCGTGATCATGTGTGCCCTGTGAGCCGCCTACGCCACGAAAACTCGGCCGTAGCACCACGCAACCCTGGCTGCGAAAAACACGTGCCAGCGTGGTGATCACTTTATTGTCGGGGGTACCGCCAAACAGCGGATGCGGATGACCCATCAACGCAATGCCGTTTGGTTCCGTGTTGCCTGCGGGCAGGTCAACAAATAGTTCGATTTTCCCATCGGGGCCATCGATCAGCCGGGTTTGTGACAATGGTTGATTCATGCTTACACCTTCAGGCGTTCAATCACGCGGCCAAGCGTTAAATGTTGATCAATAATTTCGTCAATATCTTCTTTATCCACGTAGGTATACCAGATGGCCTCGGGATAGATCACCAGCACCGGCCCCAAGTCGCAACGGCCAAGACAGCCGGCGGTGTTGATGCGAGTAGTCCCCGGTAGCGAGGCTTCCAATGCCTTGATACGATCTTTGGCATAGCTGCGTAATTCGCTCGCCCCCAGGTTGTTGCAGCAGGATTCGCCTGCTGTGCGCTGATTGGTACAAAAAAAGACATGCCGCTGAAAATGGCTCATGCGGTGGCTCCAGAATAAAAAAGGCGACAAGATACTCGCGTAACCCATGAAGTTACACGTAAAAATGATCCCTATGTGTTCATGGGCGCGGGGAAATTGCATCAATCCTCGCGTGTTGTTTGCTGCAAGGATTTGATTCAATACCGGTTAGAGCATGTCGACCGTGTCATGAGAGATAAGGGGTTCGGCTGCATCAGCAGTAAATGCTGCGCGGTGCAAGGCATATAGAAGGCTCACGATGTTATTTTTCAATGTCAGCAGGGACTGACAGAGCGCTTGCGCAGCCGCTTGCTGGCCGGTGCTGTGCAAGTGCATGATTTGTGTACCGATGCGGTGAACTTCAGCGTGAATGGGCTCAAGCGCCGTGAACTCGACTAAGTGCCCATAACGCGCCTGGCCGTGGCTGTAATACCACCTGCCAAAACGGCACAGGTGATGGTCGGTGAGTTCGTTATCAGTGAGCGAGTAGTGATTTTGCGGTGTCGGGTTCGCCACGGTGTCAAGCACCTGCTTGATCCAGGCCAGATGGTCATACTCTGCTACCAGTAGCGGAAAGTCATCAATATTCCATTTTTTTGCATCGGCCCACTGCTGCCATTTGCGATCGGGCGTAAATTGCGCGGCCCACTCCATTACTTGAGCTGCCGGCATGGGACGGGCAATACCATAGCCTTGGCCGATATCGCAGCCTAAACGCATCAGCATGACGCCATGCTCTGCGGTTTCTACGCCCTCGGCAACCACCGCACGATTAAATGACGCTGCCAGATTGATGATCGCTTCAATCATCGCCAGGTCGTCGTGATCATCAAGCATGTCGCGCACAAAAGACTGGTCGATTTTGAGGGTATTCGCCGGTAATCGTTTAAGGTAGCTGAGTGAAGAGTAGCCCGTGCCAAAGTCATCCAGAGAAAACCGGATGCCCAATGCCTGACACGCGTAAATCAGTTGCTGTACGTGTTGTATGTCACCCAATGTGACCGATTCGAGAATTTCGATTTCCAGTTGCTGTGGTGGCGACTCAGGATGACGTGCGAGAATGGCTTGCAATCGATCAAGAAAATTCGGCAACTGAAAATGGCGCGCAGCAATGTTGACGCTGATTGGCCAGTCTTTTCCTGTTGCCGACCATCGCGCGGTTTGCTGTAACGCCTGCTCGATGACCCATTCGCCGATCTCGATGATCAGATCATCCTGCTCGGCCAGGGGCAAAAACTCCATCGGCGGGACGAGACCTTTTTCTGGATGTTGCCAGCTAGCAAGGCTTCCATGCCGACGATGCTGCCACTGCGCATATTGACCTTGGGCTGGTAATACAGGCACAGCTCATTGTTTTTCAGCGCTTTTTTGATGCGAGCCAGTGTTTGCTGCGAAGTTTGTACCTGCCGATCATTCGCAACGTCGAACCAGTGAATGCGGTTGCGCCCTGCCTGTTTGGCTAAATACATCGCCTGATCGGCGTGGCGCAGCAGAGTATCGGCATCGACGTCATCCAGTGGATAAACGGCGACGCCAATACTGGCTGAAATGGTGAGCGTGTGCTCCCCGATGACATAGGGTGCAGAGACGGTTTCAAGGAGGCGTTGCAGGACGAGTTCCAGTTGCTCGCGGTTGGCAATATCGCTCAACAAGATGACAAATTCGTCGCCGCCGAGCCGGGCGACAGTATCGTCACCGCGCACGGCCTGATTCATGCGGGTGGTGACTTCAATCAGCAGGCGGTCACCCATAGTGTGGCCATACAGATCATTCACCGGTTTGAACTGGTCCAGATCCATCAGACATACGCCCAGCAAATTTTTCTGGCGAAGGGTGTGTGTTAATGCCCGCTCAAACCGGTCGGCAAGTAAGGCCCGATTTGGCAGGCCCGTGAGCACATCATGCCCCGCCTGCCAGTGCATATTTTTGAGCAACTGATGTTTTTCGGAAACGTCATGAAAAACCACGGCGCAGCCCAGAAGTGTGTCGCCATGCAGGAAGATCGGCGCGGCCGAATCTTCGATGTTGTATTCTTTACCGTCACGCGAAATCAGTATCGTTTGATTATCCAGGTTGATTGTTTTGCCATTTTTCAACACGGTATCGACTGTGTTGACTATCCGCGTACGGGTGGCTTCATCGACGATATGAAAGACGTCGGTCATGGGTTGTCCGATAGCCTCGCTTGCCAGCCAGCCAGTGAGATGGCTGGCGACATGGTTGATGAAGGTGATGTGTCCTTCGGCGTTAGTAGTGATGACGGCATCACCGATCGAGGCCAGGGTGATTTCGGCGCGCTCCTTTTCGGCATATAACGCGGCACGCAGACGGTTTTGCTCGGTCAGGTCGCGTATTTGCGCATGGATCAACGGTTCGCCCTCCACCGTGATCTTGGTCAGGGTGATTTCCGTGTCCACAAGGGAGCCATCCATGCATTGCATCTGCCATCCGAAGTGGTGGTATCCCTTGTCCAGGGTAATGACGATCATCTCGTGCGCCATCTGTAAAGAATCGCGTCCGTTCGGCTGACAGGGCAAAGCCATGTCTGTCGGTGCTTTGCCGACAAGAAGGTGTTTTCCGGGGTAACCAAATAACCTTACCGCAGCTTGATTGGTGTCAATAATCTGGCCGTTATTTTTTATGAGCATGATGGGCGCAGAGGACTCATCAAAAATCCGCCGGAAGGATTCTTCGCTTTCGCGCAGACCCCTGGCCAGACGCTTTGCCTCGCTGATGTCGCGCCAGCGTACGTGTATCACATCTTCGTCATGCACGGTAATGATGGTGAGCCTGACTTCTGTATCGATCAGCGAGCCGTCAGTATGCTGCAATTGCCATTCGAAACCCGTTGTGCCATCGCGCAGCGCGGTAGCGATGACCTCTTCCACGAGGTCTTTTGTTTGCAGCCCGTTTTCCTGTAACGGTGGCGAAAAGTCTAGGGGGGAAAGACCCAGCAAATCCTCTTTGCGCTGATACCCGAGTTGTGTCAACGCTGCCTTGTTGCAGTCGACTGCAATGCCTTTCTTGTACAGAATCACAGGGTCGGCGGCCTCGTCAAAAATTTTGCGTGTTGCCTCCTGATTTTCGTGAAGTTCTCTGGCCAGACGTTTTTGTTCGCCGATGTTGCGACAATGCACGTAAAACACCGGTTCATCATGGAGGGTGATGACTGTGGCCGTCACTTCGAGATCGAATAGGAAACCGTCCGCTCGTTTGCACGTCCACTCGAAGCGGTGATATTTTTCCTGGACGACAATAGTTAATACTTCGGCTAGCTTTTCAGCCGAGGCTCGACCATCAGCCTGCAACGTTGGCGAAATCGACAGCAACGTCAGGCGATGGAGTTCGGCTTTGTCATGCACGCCCAACTGCATCAGAGCAGCTTGATTGCCATCAAGAAAATAGTCATCCTTGATCAACAGAATGGGATCTCTGGACTCGCTGTAAATTTGCCAGAAAAAACCACTTCCACGCAGATTCGTTGGGTTAATTAATTGTTCGGTCATGTAAAACCATTATCCTCCTTGAGCCCGTCTTCTTATTGTTTTGTCCACCAACTGCATGGTGGCACCTGTCTTCGGTGCAGGTGATGGTAAGGATTAACCTTGCCTGAGTCCACCCCAGTCAAGACACGTTGCGCAAGTATGACTATAGGAGTTAGGTAAGAAACTGCAAATAGATACAGGAAAAGGCAAGCTATTCTTTGCTTTAGGTGCCTTGTCCATAAAAAAGCCGACCCGCGACGGTCGGCTTGAAGCAAAAGCCGGGTGATGCTTATTTTGACAGACAGTCTTTCATGAAGGCTTTGCGTTCGTCACCTGTTTTGCCTTTGGCTTCCTTGTTGCAGCTGACCATTTTGTTTTGTTGTGTTGTTTTTCCTTTTGCAGCAACAGGTGCGGCTCCGCCAGTACATTTTTTCATGTAAGCGGCTTTGGCGGCCCCATGCAGTGGCTTACCTGCTTTGCTGACTGCGCTGGATTCGCAATTACTGGCGGGGGTCGCCGCAGGTGCTTGTGCCAGTGCGACATTAGCTGCAAACAGGGACGCCAGAATGATGAGTAATCGTTGATTCATTGTGCTCTCCTTAGTGGGTGGGTAGTGGTCGTGTCTGCAAGCAATGGAAAAAATGGCTGGCATGGCAAGACCACCGCACTATATAACGATAGGCGCAGGATTTAGTTGACTGACTGATTATCCGCTTGCAATGCATTTTCCTGGCGATCAAGGAAATCCTGCATGCTGTTGATGCCACGTAGGCTTAAGATGGTGACGCGCACGGCAGCCTCAAGCAGCACGGCCAGGTTGCGGCCAGCGGCAATAGGCAATGTGATACGCGGTACGGGCACACCCAGAATGTTTTCATTCTGGGCATCCAAAGGCAGGCGTGCCGCTTCGGGAACGCCTCGTGCAGGTTTTTGCAGATGCACAAGCAGTTTCAAGCGTATTTTGCGGCGGCAGGCAGTTTCGCCAAAAACGGTACGGATATTAATGAGCCCCAGTC
>JALRCC010000171.1 GCA_023257495.1 Rugosibacter sp.
GAGCTGCATGCCCAGACAGATGCCAAGATACGGCACCTTGTTTTCACGTGCATAGCGAATGGCTGCAATCTTGCCCTCGGTGCCACGCCGACCAAAGCCGCCAGGAACAAGAATCGCATCCATGGCTGTCAATGTGTCACAACCTTGTTTTTCCAGCATTTCCGAGTCAACGTAATGCACCTTTACTCGACTACGCGTGTGAATGCCTGCATGCACCAAGGCTTCGGTCAGGGATTTATAGGATTCCGTGAGATCAATATATTTTCCGACAAAGGCGATATTCACTTCGTCTTGTGGATGTTCGAGCGCATCAACCAGCTTGTTCCAGACGGAGAGATCCGCTGCCCGCGCAAGAATGCCGAGCGTATGACACACAATTTCATCCAGCATCTGGTCATGCAGCATGGAGGGAATCTTGTAAATACTCGTAGCATCCAGCGCAGAAATCACGGCCTCTGGCTGCACATTGGTAAACAAGGCAATCTTTGCACGCTCATCATCCGGCAAGGGTCGATCTGCCCGACACAGCAGAATATCCGGCTGAATACCGATCTGGCGCAGCTCTTTCACTGAATGCTGCGTCGGTTTGGTTTTCAGCTCGCCTGCCGTGGGGATCCAGGGAACCAACGTGAGATGAATGAAGCACGCGTTGCCACGACCTTCCTGAATACCCATCTGACGAATGGCCTCGAGGAATGGCAACGACTCGATATCGCCGACCGTACCACCGACTTCGACAATCGCCACATCCGCACCTTCAGCACCGCGTTTGATGTATTGTTTTATTTCGTCGGTAATATGAGGAATTACTTGAACAGTCTTCCCTAAGTACTCGCCACGACGCTCTTTTTTTATCACTGACTCGTAAATCTGGCCAGTGGTGAAATTATTGCGACGGCCCATCGTGGCGCTGGTAAAGCGCTCATAATGACCGAGATCGAGATCGGTTTCGGCACCATCTTCGGTGACGAAAACCTCGCCATGCTGGAATGGCGACATGGTTCCTGGATCGACATTGATATAGGGATCAAGCTTGAGATGGGTGATCTTGAGACCACGCGATTCGAGGATCGCGCCCAAACTTGCAGCAGCGATGCCCTTGCCCAGACTGGACACGACACCACCGGTAACGAAAACGTATTTAGCCATGGAAAATGCAGGTGCGGGAAATTTCAATTTTAGCGGAAATTTTCACGCTCGATGGAAAACTTCTCCACCACTGCCATAGCCAGCGCTATTGACTTTGACGGCATCCATTCAACAGCCGCACTGTTGATTGATTTACCTGTGATGATCGCCTCTATCTGCTGCTAACATTCTGTCTCATGAAAAATGAACTCATTACATACCCGCACGGCATTTATGCTTTTGATACGGGTTATCTGCGCCCCCAGTTGGCAGCAGTACATCTCATCGTGCATGACGGACGCGCGGCCTTTGTCGACACAGGCACCTCTGCCACGCTGCCACGCACGCTAGCCGTGCTGGATAGCCTTGGCCTCACGCCAGACGCAGTGGATTACGTGATACTCACGCATATTCATCTCGATCACGCAGGGGGTGCCGGAGCCATGATGGGTGCCTTTCCCAATGCGCAACTCGTGGTGCATCCGCGTGGCGCGCGACACATGAGCGAACCCTCCAAGCTGATGGCCGGAGTCGAAGCCGTGTATGGCAAAGAACGGACTCGGCAGCTCTATGGCGAACTGCAACCGATCGCTGCCGAACGCATTATCGAAGCGCACGACAATACCACGCTGCATCTGGGCGATCGCGCCTTGCTGTGCATCGACACCCCCGGCCATGCGCGACACCATATCGCTATTTTTGATACCCAGTCGCAAGGTATTTTCACTGGCGACACACTGGGCATCAGCTATCGCGAGCTCGCAGTCGATGGCCGACCGTTCCTGTTTCCCACCACGACGCCTTCGCAATTTGACCCCGTAGCGCTGCGTGCCTCAACCGAACACATTCTGGCACTGCAACCAGAGGCCGCCTATCTCACGCATTTTGGCCGTCTGGCAGAACCCGCTAAACATGCCCCGGAGCTACTGCGCCGGATGGACGGATTTGTGGCTATTGCGACAGAAGCGGCAAGAAAACTCGGCGCTGGTGATACGCCACCGGAGGCTCTGCACGCCGCTATCAGCGGCAAACTACGCGATTATCTGCTCGCTGAAGCGCGTGCCCATGGCTCACGCTTGAGTGACGCTGAGCTGATCGCTATTCTGGATATGGATATCGACCTCAACGCACAGGGTCTGGCGCTTTGGGCCAGGCTGGCTGTGCCCAATGCCACATCCTAGGGCACAGAAACGAGTGGCACAGAAAGTGGCACAAAACCTGGTGATATAGAAGTTATCAAACAGCGAATCAATCGCTGTTCCATCCTTCCGGCATCCGGCGGACTTATAATCGGCGCATCGGTAAACACAAATCAACTAACCATCGCAAAGGAAAAGCAATGACTGCGAAAGATTCAAAGATCATCTACACGTTGACTGACGAAGCACCCCGTCTGGCCACTTATGCTTTTTTACCGATCATCAAAACCTTCGCTGCCCCGGCGGGTATCGATGTCGTGGGCAGTGACATTTCCGTCGCCGCAAGAATTCTGGCTGAATTCTCCGACACCTTGCCAGAACATCAAAAAACGCCGAATGTTCTGGCTGAATTAGCTCAGCTGGCGAAAAAACCGGAAGCCAATATCATCAAGCTGCCCAACATCAGCGCAGCAGTTGCACAACTGGTCAGCGCCATCAAAGAGCTGCAAGCCAAAGGCTATGCCTTGCCGGATTATCCTGAAGCAC
>JALRCC010000058.1 GCA_023257495.1 Rugosibacter sp.
GCAGGAGACCGAGGCAACCCACGCCAACAGCTCACGCGCATGCTGATCGCTGTCATTGACGCCGTCGAGCATGCAGTATTCGAAGGTAATGAAATCTCGTGGCGCAAACGCCAGATAACGAGTGCAGGCTGCCATGAGGTCGGACAGCGGATATTTTTTGTTGAGAGGTACCAGATCGTCACGCAATTTGTCGTTTGACGCATGCAATGACACTGCCAGCGCCACCGGACAGTCCTGCGAGAGCTTGTCCATCATGGGAATGACGCCGCTGGTGGAAAGCGTCACGCGCCTGCGCGAAAGCCCATAAGCGTTATCGTCGAGCATGAGTTTCAGCGCAGCGACGGAGGGCTCGTAATTGAGCAAGGGCTCGCCCATGCCCATCAAGACCACATTGGTAATCTGACGCTCGCCTTTCGGTCCCGCGACGACGCCTTTGCTGCGGCGGAGCATGAACTCGGCTGACCACAATTGCCCGATGATTTCCCCCATGTTCAGATTGCGAGAGAAACCCTGCTTGCCCGTCGAGCAGAAACGACAATTCACCGCACAACCGGCCTGTGTCGATATGCAGAGCGTGCCGCGATTTTCTTCGGGTATGAAAACAGTCTCAACCGCATCGCCGTTGCCGACATCGAACAGCCATTTGCGGGTGCCATCGGTAGAAGTGTGGTCGCTGATGACAGGAGGTGCGGCGACGGTAGCGAGGCTTTGCAGCTTGTCGCGCAGGGACTTGGCAAGGTCGCTCATTGCCTCGAAATCACTCTCGCCGAACTGGTGTATCCAGCGCTGCAACTGACGGGCACGAAAGGCTTTCTCACCGTGCGACTGACACCAGTTCACCAGAGCATCCGGGTCAAGTTCCAACAGATTGGTGATTGCCGTCATAAAAGATGCCACGCGTGAGCCGCGTGCCTCCGGGTCAGCGGGTTCCGCCCTGGGGAACCCAGGCAAATAGTCGTCAGCATGATCGACTCACACTGACGATGCCTTTCAGCGCGAATAAACGTTCAGCGCCGGGAAAAAATAGCTGATTTCGACCTTGGCGGTTTCTGGTGCATCAGAGCCGTGAACCGCATTGGCGTCAATGGAGTCGGCGAAATCTGCGCGAATAGTGCCCTTGTCTGCTTTCTTGGGGTCGGTTGCGCCCATCAAATCACGGTTTTTGAGGATGGCATTTTCGCCTTCCAGCACTTGGACCATGACGGGTCCCGAGATCATGAAATCAACCAGATCCTTGAAAAACGGACGCTCGCGGTGCACCGCGTAAAAGCCTTCCGCCTCTGCGCGGGACAATTGCGCCATGCGAGCCGCGATGATTTTCAGGCCGGCACCTTCGAAACGGGTGTAGATTTGGCCGATAACATTCTTTGCCACGGCGTCGGGCTTGATGATCGACAGGGTGCGCTCGATTGCCATCTGTAAAAACTCCAATAAAATTAAGGGGTTAAGAATTCTTTTGAGCGAGGTAGCGAGCTCTGATCAGCCAAAGATTCTAGCATGAAAGCCGTGTAAAATGGCCGTATGGGTCCGGCAAATGCCGCTGCAGCCCTTGAAAACCGCGACTGGACGCACCATCTGATTTTCAGTTAGATTATTATTTTGATAGCTGCCTTGATGCGAGGCTGTTACTGAATCCACAACAGGAGGTCCCATGAACCAACCTTTCCCGACCACTTACGAGGCAAGCGGGGAGCTTAGCGCGGTGCGACACCGCGTGCTCCGCAACACGTACTGGCTGCTCGCGCTGTCCATGATCCCGACCGTTCTCGGCGCGTGGCTCGGTGTTCAGATGAATTTCTCCCTGATGAACGGCAGTCCTTTCCTTGGCTTCCTCATTTTCATGGCCGTCGCGTTCGGCTTTTTCTATGTGATCGAAAGAACCAAAAATTCAGCCATTGGCGTGGCGGTATTGCTGGGTTTCACGTTTTTCATGGGACTGATGCTGTCCCGCATGATCGGGCACATTCTTCATTTCTCCAACGGCGCCTCGCTGATCATGACGGCTTTCGGTGGAACCGCCATCGTCTTCGCCACCATGGCCAGCATAGCCACGACCAGCAAGCGTGATTTCTCAGGACTTTCAAGCTGGCTGTTTGCCGGCATGATCGTCATCCTGCTGGCAGCAGTCGCCAACATCTTCCTGCAAATGTCGGTTTTGAATATCGTGATCTCGGCAATTGCGGTGGTGATCTTCTCCGCTTACATTCTGTTCGATGTTCAGCGCATCATCAACGGCGGCGAGACCAATTACATCTCGGCGACCCTGGCCATCTATCTGGATTTGTACAACGTCTTCGTCAATCTGCTGGCTTTGCTGGGGATTTTCGGCGGCGAACGCGACTGATACGCTGTCGCGTCACAACTGAAAACGCCGGCAACCTGCCTAATGCCAGTCAGTTAAGCATCCCTATTGTCCTTGATCATCGAAAA
>JALRCC010000147.1 GCA_023257495.1 Rugosibacter sp.
GTCGGAAAAGACTTCAGAATGCTGCATGGAATAATCAGTACGGCAAAACTCAGCACGAGCCATGGGAAACCGCTTCCCAAGGGCATTAATACCTGCTGACAGAGCAAGGCCGGAAAAACGCAGCCCAGCGCCCCCAGGTAAGCCACTTTAATTACCGCCGCCGGATCTTCCGTAATCACAACGACCAGCATGAGCGTCGAGATCATCACCACGAATAGCAAGCCACCTGGCTGCCACTCATCGACGATAAAGATCCCCCAAGCCACCAAGAAGGTGATTGCAACCACGAATCCATTGTAAAGATTTTGGTACACGGTGGTTGCCTGACCCAACGGACGAATATTTTCCTCATCGAAGGTCTGCCGCCCGCGCCGAATACGGTTCATCGTGTCAATCAACTTACGAGCCGCATGGATCTCTGCGAGCAAGCGTGAACGATCCAGCAGATTAGGCTCGCTCTGTGCGGTAAAGTAATCCAGCACACGCTGGCGCAGCTTGACCATGCGCTGATCCGCCTCCGCATCCGTTTCCTGTAGGCGCGCATGAAACGCGGCCAGAAGTCCGTCGTTGATCTCATCGGCAAACGCCCGTTCCGGAGAGTCTTTCAGCAACAGCCCGAGTTCCTTGAGACGGATATTGAAATCCGCAACATCCGCAAAAAGCTCATTCAGGCCACAACGAATTGATCGCGCATGTAGCGCCACCTCGGGATCCTCTGCGCCGGCATATTCCAAACTTTGGTGCATCGCCTCAATGTCAGCGGCCCATTGTCGCATCGTCGCCACATGGTCATAGGTTTCCGGATGATTCACAGCCTGTTGCGCCTGGGTAATAATCCGGTCATTCATCTCGAGCAGTGGCGGCAGATAGGTTTTAAAGCCCCGGCGCACATGCATCAGACCAAACACAAAGGCCACTGCAAGAATTCCGATCACAATGACGCTGATACGATTACCAGCAGTAACCATCGCCACTTCCGGATTATTCGTATCCATCGCCACAATGGCGGCGGTATAACCACCGAGGATAGACGCATAGGAGGCAAAGTACTTGAGTTTTCCCCCCCAGTAGGCGCAAACACCCATCCAGATGGCTAGCCCTGCCGCAAACAGCCAGGGAGCCTGAGGAAATATCCAGAACAGGGCCACGCAAGCCACGCCACCGGAAATGGTACCGAACAGGCGCGCATAACTTTTGGCAAAAACGGCACCCGCATTGGGTTGTGACAACACGGCGGCAGACATCCCGGCCAGGCCGGCGCTATCAATCAATGCCTCGAAGCCGACAAACAGCGCCAGTGAAAACGTGGTCAGAGTCACCAGACCGAATTTCAGACCGGCCCACAGCCTCGCCATATTTTCAGGCGATATCGGGAATTCCAGAGCAGGCAACCAGCGCAACGTAGACATACAAAGAGCCACGACCCCCTTGAAAGCAAACGAAAGAAAAGTCGCTAAAAATCAGTGAATTATGGCGAAGCCGAATGATACATTGCATAATGCGGTCATCCAACAATAACGTCAGCACGACAGATACCCACCAAGGAATCGCGGCATGAAAAAAATCCAGCTCCCGCCTTACAAACAGGT
>JALRCC010000162.1 GCA_023257495.1 Rugosibacter sp.
TAGTAAATAACCTGTACTTAAAAAGTGCGATACGCGCAGCCTTATTTTTCGCTGTGGGAAATTGCTCGTTATGAGTTTATCGAGGAGCTCATAGTCACTACCTTCAGTGACGATGGCTAGGTGATCAGCTGCTTGGAACTCGTTTATCCCGAAAGTGGTGCTTGCCATAGGGTGCTCTCGGCGAAAAGCGCACACGTAATGCTGCTGAAACAAACGACGCTGAAAGAAGCCGGCTTGCAAGTGAGGTAGGTGACCAAGGGCGAAGTCTATTTCGCCGGACTCTAAAGCGAGCTTAAGTGATTCTCCCGCGCCTGCGCGAGTGGCCTGTAGTGTCACTCCGGGTGCTTCTTTGGCTAGCCGTTCCATCAGCTTTGGCATTAAGTAGCTTTCACCAATATCAAAGGCTGAGATCACAAATTTTCGCGTACTTTTGGCTGGGTTAAAGCTGGCCAAGTGGCTGAGCGTTTCTTGAATGGTTGCTAACGCCTGCGCCAGTGGTAATGCTAGTTCTTCTGCGCAAGTCGTGGGTACCATCCCTGCGGATGTACGGACAAACAGATCGTCCCCCGTCAGCTGTCGCAAGCGCTTCAAGGTATTGCTCATCGCGGGTTGCGAGAGCCCCAGATTATCTGCTGCGCGTGACACATTTCTATCAACATACAGGCGATGGAAGGCGACTAAAAGATTGAGATCAATTGAGCGAAGTTTCATATTCTTTAGGCAGGCGTCGTTGGCCACCCTGTATTTTTTAAATGAATAAGAACTATTATATAGACAAGTATTGATGGTGCCTTTAATATTGTATTCTTCGTTCCCTTTCTGTTTGGGTTAAATCTAGATAGATGGGGGTGTTAATTTTTTATTAAACCACCAGGAAATGATGTATGAATACACGTGTAAAAGTTTGCAAGCTTGGAGATATTGCCCCGGGTGAAATGAAGCCGGTTGATGTGGCTGGCTTAAAACCGATTGTCCTGTTCAATCTTGACGGGACTCACTATGCGACCAGCAATATCTGCACGCACAATATTGCCATGATGACGGATGGTTATTTTGAAGGTGAGGTTGTTGAGTGCCCGTTGCATGGCGGAAGTTTCAATGTGAAGACTGGCGAGCCCCTGTCTTTTCCTTGCGAAATTCCTTTGCAAACCTACCCTGTGAGTGTTGAGGGTGATGATGTTTACATTGAGGCAGAAGTGGACGCGTAATCGATCCACAAAGATGTAAGTGAGTGCGAATTGGTTGGTAGGTGATGTAGTCACGCGATAAAAAATAGAAAAAGCGTGATTTTTTTCAAAATATTCTTGACCTTTTTTTCGGAGATTCTTTATGAAGGTGCTCGCCTTTGAACAGCTGGCTTACCGCCATTTCGCATCGGATTACGCTAGTAAATATGATTCGATAACTACCATGCCGTATCATGCACTGGTTGATCGCAAGCTGATGCATCAAGATCACATGCACTTTCTGGATGAAATGATGCACGCAGCGCGCTCTGGTTTTGATGGTTTGGCTACCACCGAGCATGAGCAGGCGAGCTACGACATCTTGCCGAACCCGAATCTGCAAATGTCTGCATTGGCATATATGACCCAAAGCGAAGGACTGGATGTGGGTCTTGCTTGTGTCGGTCGCTCCTTAGCCAAGTCACGCGAACCGCTCAGAATTGCTGCTGAATATGGTGTTCTGGATCAAGTTAGTGCAGGGCGATTGGTTGCCGGGTTCCCGATTGGTTTGAGTTATGACGTTAACCGTAATAACGGTATCCCGCCGGTCGAGACTCGTGCGCGCTTTTATGAAAATCTTGAGTTGATCAAAAAAGCTTGGGTTGCAAAAGATGTTTTTTCGTGGAACGGAAAATACAACAAATATCCAGAAGTTAACGTGTGGCCACGGCCATACCAAGATAAACCCCCGGTATGGACGCCAGCCGTGGGTAACCCGGTTACCTTGGCGGGCATCATCGATAACGATGATGCCTTCCTGTATCTCAGCTGGTTCGGTCCTAAGCTTACGGGCCAGCGTGTTTTTGATCGTTACTGGGATATGGCTGAAGAGCGAGGTAAAGATCGCAACCCCTACCGCCTAGCATTTGTGCAGGCGGTATTTGTGGGTGAGACGGATGCAGAAGCTCACCGCGAATATGGCCCGCATATTGAGCAGGGTTACCGTACGGGGCTTGGTAGCATCCCCATGCAATCACTGGGCTTGCCGGGCTATATTGATATTAAAGGGGTAGAGTTTCTAATTAAAGACCCCGGTGACTTCGGTATCGTGCCCAAGATGCGAACTATCGAATACAAAGAACTGGTTGATAATCAATGTGCCATTGTTGGTAGTCCGGAGACGGTTACCCAGCAGTTACTTGAAGTGGTCAAAAACTTCCGTATCGGGCACCTTGTTCTAATGGTTCATATTGGCTCTATGCCACATGAGTTGGTGATGAAGAACATTGATCTGCTGAGCAAGCACGTGTTGCCCAAATTAAAAGGCGTCTGGGACGATGAAAACTGGGAAAACCGCTGGTGGCCGAGTGGTGCGCGCTGATTGGCTTTCCCGCCATCGCCTATTGTTGCTCTTAATAATGCAGTCAATAACGTTCAATAACGTCTCGTGGTGCCGAGTATAAATAAATACCTGGCGTACCCAAAAATAGGAGAATTTAATGTCTACTCAAGTCGTGATCAAAGGTCCCGTGCGTACAGAAATCGTCAAGGCATGGAATGATCAGATTGATGTTCAAGTAAAAATTGCCGGCAGTGGCCCTGCCTTGGTCTACCTTCATCCTGCCGCCGGTTTGTACTGGGATCAGTTTCTCGATAAGCTGGCTGAGACTTATACGGTGTATGCGCCGGAAATGCCGGGTACAAGCTTTGGCGACCCATACGCCATTCACAAAGTAGATACTTTCCTTGATCTCGTGCTGATCTATGAGGAGGTGTTGAGAAAGTTGGGCCTTAAGCGCCCTGTGGCGATCGGCCAGTCTTTTGGCGGCATGCTGATGTGCGATCTGGCAGCTCATTTTCCGGATATTTTCAGCAAAATTATCCCGCTTGACCCCGCAGGTTTGTGGCGTGAAGACATCCCGGTGTTGACCAATCAGCTGTACCTTGATAAACCGGAAAATTTGCCAGGTTATTTATTTCTTGATCCATCGATTCCCGCCGCGCAAGCGATGTTTACTCCACCATCAGACCCAGAGATGATGGTCAAGCACATCGCACATATGGTGTGGTCATTAGGGGCGGTGGCCAAGTTCATCTGGCCTTTCCCGGATCAAGGTTTGGCTAAGCGAATTCATCGTATCAGCGTGCCTACGCTAATTATCTGGGGCAAGCAAGACAAGCTGATCCCCGTGGCGTACGCCGAAGAGTTTAAAAAGCGTATTGCAAACTCTCGCGTTGAGATCATTGACCAATCAGGCCATATTCCGCAGATGGAGCAGTTGGATAAAACGCTCGCTCTGGTTAAATCCTTTATTGCTGGCTAGAGCGAGAATGCTTATGGATAACAGTTTTTCAATCAAGGTTGATGGTACTGGTGAAGAATTTTCTGTTGCCAGTAATCCTGCGGATACCCTGCTGGGTGCAGCTTTGCGTCAAGGTTTGGGTTTTCCTTACGAGTGCAACTCGGGCGGGTGTGGAAGTTGCATGTTTGAAGTGGTTTCTGGTGAAGTTAAAGAATTATGGCCTGAAGCGCCGGGGCTTTCGGCACGGGCTCGTGAGCGGGGTAGGCGGTTAGCCTGTCAGTGCGAGCCAACCAGTGACTGCGTCATCAAAGTAAGGCTTAAAGATGATTATGTGCCGTTACGTCGCCCAGAGCGGGTGGCTGCTACTCTGGTTGAAGCGCGAAAACTCACGCATGACTTAACTGAGTTCTGTTTCCAAACACCTGAACCAGCCGACTTTTTGCCTGGGCAATTTGCCTTGCTGCATCTGCCGGGCGTTGAGGGTGCACGTGCGTACTCCATGTCCAATCTGCCTACGGATGGTGGTACATGGAATTTCATTATTCGTCACGTGCCCAAAGGCAGAGGCACTGCGGTGTTGTTCTCTCAGCTTAAAACGGGCGATCAAATCGAAATTGATGGTCCGTACGGCTTGGCTTATCTTCGTCCAGAGAGCCCTCGCGACATTGTTTGCATTGGGGGTGGCTCAGGCCTTTCGCCGATGGTCTCGATTGTGCGCGCCGCTGTTCGCGATCCTCGTTTGGCAAATCGAAAAATTACCTTTTTCTATGGGGCGCGGACACCCAATGATCTGTGTCTTGACACGCTTCTCGCTCGTGACCCGCTGATGGCAGAACGTGCGACAGTTATTCCCGCAATATCCACGCCTACCGAGGGTTGGTCAGGTGAGCAAGGTTTCATCCATGAGGTTATGCAACAAAAGCTGGCCACAGGTTTTGAAAATTACGAGTTTTACTGCTGTGGCCCGCCACCCATGACCGATGCTATTCAGCGGCTACTGTTGCTGGAGAAGCGAGTACCTGCACAACAACTGCATTTTGACCGGTTTTATTGAATTCTTGAGGAGCTTTACAAATGAGTAACACGTCACGCGTTTTGTCCGTTAACGACATTAATGGTGCTTGGGCAATTGTGCCGACCCCTGCCAAGCCGGGTGCTGAGGATTGGCGCATGACAGATAGCGTTGATCTGGATGAGGTGGCACGTGTTGCCGAAGAGCTGGTGAAGTCAGGCGTCAATGGTATTTTGTCATTAGGTACGTTTGGCGAAGGCGCCTCCCTTACGTGGGAAGAAAAACGCCAAGTGATCGGCACGATGGTCGAGACCGTGCGTGGTCGCGTGCCTTACTTCTGCGGGACCACTTCGCTGAACACTCGTGAAACAGTTCGGCAAACCAAAGAGGCTTACGATATCGGTGCGGATGGCACTATGCTAGGTTTGCCCATGTGGCAGATTTGTGATACTAAAAGTGCCGTCAATTTCTATCGTGATGTCGCAGAAGCCGTGCCGGATATGTCGATTGCGGTGTATGCCAATCCCGAAGCCTTTAAATATGATTTCCCACGGCCGTTCTGGGCGCAGGTGGCGGATATTCCGCAAGTGGTTACCTGTAAATACATCGGGGTTGCTGCTCTTTATATGGACCTGATGCTGACCAAGGGGAAAATCCGCTTCCTGCCGCTGGATATGGAATACGTTCCGGCAGCCAAGATTGATCCGGAAAACATTACCGCCTTCTGGACCAGCGGCACCAACTGTGGTCCGCTGCCTGCTTTGCACCTGCGCGACGAAGTGATCAAGGCGAAAAAAACCGGGGACTGGACAAAGGCAACCGA
>JALRCC010000197.1 GCA_023257495.1 Rugosibacter sp.
ATTCCATTCGTAGGATGCGCCTGTCGGCAATTACCGGCCTTAATTAGACAGGAGCAATCCACAATGAACCAACTACCTGAAACCGGCTTTCTTCGATTGCCGCAAATTATTGGCGATGCCAAGCGCGGCATTGTCCCAATAATCCCTGTTAAAAAATCCTGCTGGTGGGATGGCGTCAAGTCTGGCCGATTCCCAAAGCCGGTAAAACTCGGTGCGCGTGTAACCGCGTGGCGAGTGGAGGATATTCGCGCCCTGATTGCTTCGGCATAAGGGGGCGGATATGTTCAATAAACAAAAAGGCCGCAGCGTCGGGAACCGTGCGACCTATAAGACTACTACTCACAAGTATTTTAACCCCGTTGCATCGCGCTTGAAAGCACTGATTGTGTATCTCGCAGTATGGGGGATGATCAACCCTAGCCTTGCAACCTGGCTAATCCAACGCGGAGGGCTGAAAGATGCATAACGATATTCAGCGTATCCGCGAATCACTTCAATTCGTTCCGGCCAGTGACCGCGAAACATGGCTACGCATGGGCATGGCGATCAAGTCCGAGCTTGGCGATGCGGGCTTTGACGTGTGGGACGCATGGAGCATGCAAGCGGATTCCTACGATACCAGCGATGCGCGGGACGTGTGGAAGAGCATTCGCAGTGCGGGCAAGGTGACGGCGGGAACGTTGTTCCATGAAGCCAAGGCACACGGCTGGCGCGATGATGGCACTTATCAAAAACCGACACCCGAAGAGTTGGCCGAGCGGCGGCGTAGCGCGGCTGCACGGACAGCGAAGGAAGAAGCCCGGATAACCCGCGAACAGGCTAAAGCAAAAACCAAAGCAGAAACGATCCTGCAGGCGGCAACGCCCGCACCGGACGATCATCCGTATCTTGTCGACAAAGACATCAAAGCCCACGGTGCAAGACTTTATAGAGACGCGCTCGTTTTACCGATTAGGGGCGCTGGTCATTTGCAAAGTCTGCAATTTATCGCGGCGGATGGCGTCAAGAAATATTTGACCGGCGGTAAAATTAAGGGAGGGTATTTCAGCATAGGCAAGCCTAACGGCATTGTCTGCATTGCCGAAGGCTTTGCCACGGGTGCAAGCATCCATGAGGCAACCGGGCGCGCCGTGGCAGTGGCCTTTAATGCGGGTAACTTGTTGCCAGTGGCCAAGGCGCTGCGGGAGAAATTCCCTGACCTGCGGTTAATTCTCTGCGGTGATACGGATAAAAGCGGCATCGGGCAAAAGGCAGCAACCGAGGCCGCGCAAGCTATCGGCGGGCTGGTGGCGATTCCACAATTCACGGCGGAAGAATTGGCTGCTGAAAAACCGCCTTCGGATTGGAATGATTACGCCAGATTGCGCGGGCTGGAAGCGGTGCGGCTGGCGATTGATGCCGCTGAAATTAGCAAATTAGCAAAATTAGCAGACACCCCAAAAGCTGAAAGGCCGGAACCTGAACCACTGCGCGCACCCTTGCCACCGGGTGAACCCTATCCAGTGGCTGCATTAGGCGATGTATTAGGGAACGCTGCGCAGGTAATCCACGAAGTTGTCAAAGCCCCTTTGGCTATGTGCTGTCAAAGCGTATTAGCCGCTGCATCGCTGGCAGCGCAGGCACACTATGACATTAAATTACCATGGGGAGAGCGCAAGCCCTTGTCATTATTCTTGCTCACCGTGGGGGAATCAGGTGAACGCAAAAGCGGGGTTGACGATCTGGTGCTAGGCGCGGCCAAGGCGCAAGAGCGTGCCGATATGGCAACCTATGCCGAAGATCAAAAGGATTACGAAGCGGCGTTATCAGCGTGGAATCAGGCAACCGAAGCGGCACGCAAAGCAGTTACAGGCGGCAAAAAGAATGTAACTGCGCAAGAGATACGTAACGCCGTGGATCAATGCGGGGAAAAGCCGACCGCACCCATAGCCCCGCTGCGTTTTGTGACTGACCCCACGGTGGAAGGCCTTTATAAGTTGCTGGTGACCGGACAACCCAGCGTCGCCTTATTCAGTGATGAAGGCGGCTTGTTGATCGGTGGCCATGCGCTGAATTCTGACAATGCACTCAAGACGATGGCGCGCTGGTGCAAATTATGGGATGGCTCACCGTTTGACCGTGTGAGGGCCGGTGACGGCGCGGGTATTCTGTACGGCAGAAGGATGGCGCTGCACCAACTGGCACAACCGGATGTCATGACCACGCTGCTATCTGACCGCATGGCAAACGGCCAAGGGTTTCTTGCGCGGTGTTTAGTGGCGTGGCCTGAATCGACAATCAGCACGCGCATGATCGACGGCTTCGAGTGGGCGGGTGATCGGCATGAAGTCAAACGCCTGTTTGCTGTACTCAAGCAACTCTTGGAAGTCGAGCCGCGCACCGATGGCTCAATTCAAGAGCTAGACCCGGTGGAGCTTTCCTTATCGGATGATGCCAAGGCACTGGCCGTGCTGGCACAAAACCAGTTTGAGGCATTGATGGCGAAAGGTGCTGATCTATCTGAGCTTAAGGATAGAACATCCAAAGCGCTAGAAAACGCGTGCCGCATCGCTGGCGTGCTCACGGTGATCAAACAGGGTTTGTCTGCCCGTGTAATCGAGTCTGAGGCGCTTGAGCGTGCGCTGATTCTTGTGCAGTGGTATCTCGCTGAAGCATTACGCATACGCGGTGCGGCGGCTATCCCACAGTCTGTGAGCGATGCCGAGCAGCTATCGAAGTGGCTACAGGAAAGAGGCCTGCGGCTGTTTAGGTCAAGGCAGGTGCTTACCAGTGGGCCAAGTCAGTTGCGTAACA
>JALRCC010000212.1 GCA_023257495.1 Rugosibacter sp.
GCCAAAGTCCACCCATTGACCGAGCGTGACATTGAAAAGCTCGAAGCAACCCCGGAAAAAGGCGGACTTATCATGGATATGCGGGTTTATTTTCCGCCATTATCGCCTCGTTCAGCGAGTGTCTATTAAGCCTGAAAGGTAAGCCTTCGCCTGAAGAACTGCCAGCTTATGCAAGGGAAAATCAGCACCCTTTGAATCGTATCTGGACAAGGGACTTCTTCCTGCGGGGGTGCGCTGGTAAGAATGCGGGAACGCCTTTTTGTGAACCCTTTAAGCGTCTTGTCGCTTGATACGCAACTCCGCCGCACGGGCATGCGCCGTAAGTCCTTCGCCGTGTGCCAATGTCGCAGCAATCGGGCCTAAAGCCTGGGCGCCTGCGGCTGAGACTTCAATCAGGCTGCTGCGTTTTTGAAAGTCATACACACCAAGCGGCGAAGAAAACCGCGCGCTGCGTGACGTGGGTAACACATGGTTCGGCCCGGCACAATAATCACCCAGGGATTCGGAAGCGTAGTGACCGATGAAAATTGCGCCTGCATGGCGAATTTTTTCCACCAGCAGATTCGGCTCGGCAACGGCCAGCTCAAGATGTTCGGGCGCGATGCGGTTGGCGATGGTACAGGCCTCATTCAGGTCGGCGACCTGAATCAACGCTCCCCGCCCTTTAAGAGAAGCTTCGATCACTGCACGACGCGGCATGGTCGGCAACAGTTTTTCAATGCTGGCCGCGACGCGGTCGATAAAGGCTGCATCAGGACAAAGAAGAATCGACTGTGCCAGTTCGTCATGCTCGGCCTGGGCGAACAAATCCATCGCTACCCAATCCGGGTTGGCCGAATCATCGGCAATCACCAGCACCTCGGACGGCCCGGCAATCATGTCGATACCGACCGTACCGAACACGCGCCGCTTGGCTGCGGCGACATAGGCGTTGCCGGGGCCGACGATCTTGTCGACCTGCGGGATGGTTTGTGTGCCGTAGGCCAATGCAGCGACAGCCTGTGCCCCGCCGATGGTAAACACCCGATCGACGCCAGCAAGACAAGCTGCGGCAAGCACCAGTACATTCTTTTCACCGCGTGGCGTGGGCACCACCATGATCAGCTCGTCCACCCCCGCAACCTTCGCTGGCAACGCGTTCATCAACACGGAACTCGGATAGGCCGCTTTGCCACCCGGTACATAAAGGCCAACGCGATCCAGCGGCGTGACTTTTTGCCCCAGCCGCGTGCCGCGCATTGCGCCTTCCGTTTCCGTGTAGCTCCACGACTCAGCCTTCTGCTGCTCGTGATAACTGCGAATGCGTGCAGCGGCAGCTTCCAGCGCTTGGCGCTGGACGAGGGGCAAAGAATCAAACGCGGCAGCAAGCTCGGCCGGGGACAAAGACAACTCAGCCATCGAGCTGGCAGCCAGTCCGTCAAAGCGCTGGGTGTACTCAAGCACAGCAGCATCGCCCCGCTGACGCACCTGGGTGAGAATTTCAGCCACCGTGCGCTCAATACCCTCATCTGTCGCATGATCAAAGGCCAGCAGTGCATCAAGCGTGGATAGAAAATCAGGTGTACCTGTAAATAAACGTCGCATCATGGCGCAGTAGCCTCTGCAATGACGCTGGCAAAGGCATCAATCAATGGCTGCAAGCCGTCGCGCTTCATTTTCAATGCCGCTTGATTAATGATCAGACGAGATGAAATCTGCATGATTTCTTCGACTTCAAGCAAGTGGTTAGCACGCAACGTCGCGCCACTGGAAACCAGATCGACAATGGCATCGGCCAACCCGACCAAAGGCGCAAGCTCCATCGAACCATACAGCTTGACCAAATCGACATGCATGCCTTTGGCCGCAAAATGCTCGCGCGCGGTGTTGAGATATTTCGTAGCCACGCGCAAGCGCGCACCGCGCTTTATCGCAGCGGCATAGTCAAACCCTGCGGGTACAGCCACCGACATGCGGCACTTGGCGATGCGCAAATCCAGCGGCTGGTACAGCCCTGCTCCGCCATGCTCGAGCAATACGTCCTTGCCGGCAATACCGATATCGGCAGCACCATATTGCACATAGGTGGGTACATCCGAAGCACGCACAATCACCAGACGGACGTCGTCACGATTCGTGCCAATGATGAGCTTGCGCGATTCTTCCGGATTTTCGCTCGGCACAATACCCGCTGCTGCAAGCAGCGGCAGGGTTTCTTCAAAAATACGGCCCTTGGAAAGAGCAATTGTGATCATGTCGGCGGTGTTCATCGCGTCATTTTACCCGCTGCACCCGCGCGCCCAGCGCGATGAGTTTTTGATCCAGCGCTTCGTAGCCGCGATCCAGGTGATAAATCCGCTCGATCACTGTCTCGCCTTGCGCTACCAGCCCGGCAATCACCAGACTCGCCGAAGCGCGCAAATCGGTAGCCATCACTGTCGCACCCTGCAATTCGGCAACGCCCTTGACGAAGGCGGTGTTGCCGTCGATCTTGATGTCAGCACCCAGGCGAATGAGTTCCACCGCGTGCATGAAACGATTTTCGAAAATTGTTTCGCGAATGACGGCCGTACCATCGGCTACCGCATTGATGGCCATGAATTGCGCCTGCATATCCGTGGGAAATGCTGGATAGGGCGCTGTGCGTATACTCACCGCATTGAGTCGTGCCGGTGCCTTGAGGCGAATGGCATCGCGCTCACTCGTTATGTCGCAGCCGGTATCCATCAGCTTGTCGATCACGGCATCGAGATAGGCTGATGACGTGCCGGTCAATCGCACATCACCTCCTGTCGCAGCAGCAGCGCACAGGTAGGTGCCGGTTTCGATCCGATCGGGCATCACGCGATGGGTTGCTCCATGCAAAGCAGCAACGCCCTGAATGCGGATGACATCGCTGCCCGCACCAGAAACCCGTGCGCCCATCGCATTCAGGCAAGTAGCCAGGTCAACCACTTCCGGCTCGCGCGCGGCGTTCTCGATAATGGTTTCGCCTTCGCCAAGGCACGCGGCCATCATCAGATTTTCAGTACCGGTTACCGTCACCATGTCGGTGAAAATACGCGCGCCTTTCAGACGCTTTGCCTGAGCATGCACATAACCATGTTCGACGGAAATTTCCGCGCCCATGGCGGTCAAGCCCTTGATGTGCTGATCCACCGGTCGTGCGCCAATGGCGCAACCGCCAGGCAGCGAAACCTTCGCCTCACCGGCACGCGCGACCAATGGACCCAATACCAGTATCGCTGCGCGCATGGTTTTGACCAGTTCATAGGGGGCCAGCGGATTATTCAGCCCGGAAGCGTCCAGTGTTACCGTATCACCAGCGCCGACTTTTCCCGCATCATTCGTCGTCAACTCGCGCATCACCTTGACACCCATTTGCTCCAGCAACTTGAGCATCGTATTTATGTCATTGAGATGCGGCACATGAGTGAAGGTAACTGGCTCACGCGTGAGCAACGCAGCACACAGCAGCGGCAACGCGGCATTTTTCGCGCCAGAAACGGCAATCTCGCCGCGTAGCGCAATGCCTCCGGAAATCTGTAACTTATCCATTCGCACGCCACTCTTCGGGCGTGAGCGTCTGCATCGACAAGGCATGCAACTCCCCCGAATCAAAGTGCGTTTTAAGGACAGCATTCACGCGCTGCTGACGCTTGATGCGATTCAAGCCGGCAAACTCATTGCTCACAATCAGCGCGGAAAAATGTGCGCCATCACCTTCAACCAATAAATGTTCACAAGGAAGCGCAGCCACAATCCACGATTCCAGTTTTTTAGGGTCTAACATGTTTACTCCTTAATGAATGAGGTGGCCCGGTACTTTTTGGCCGCACATGAAATCAGGCACGTAGTTTATAACCACGTTTTAGCGCGCTCAGCGTGATGAGCAACAGAATCACAAGACACAGCAAGCCCACCAGCAAACTCACCCAGGGCGAGATATCGGAGACACCAAAAAAGCCATGGCGAAATCCGTCAATCATATAAAAAACAGGGTTCCAGCGCGACACATGCTGCCAGAAGGGCGGCAAAGAAGCGATGGAATAAAACACGCCGGATAAAAAGGTCAGCGGCAAAATCAAAAAATTCTGGAATGCCGCCAGCTGGTCATATTTTTCTGCCCAGATACCTGCAATCAACCCCAGCGTGCCCATAATCGCACCGCCCATGATCGCAAAAACCAGTATCCACAGCGGCGCAGCGTAACTCAAACTACCAAACCATGTGGTAACAGCCAGTACCCCAGCCCCTACCACCAGTCCGCGGACAACAGAGGCCAATACATAGGCAGCAAAAAACTCGTTATGCGAAATGGGTGGCAGTAGCACAAACACCAAATTGCCTGTCACTTTTGACTGAATCAAAGAAGAAGAGGTATTTGCAAACGCGTTTTGTAATACCGACATCATCACCAGTCCCGGAACCAGAAATGAAGCATAAGGGACGCCATGCACTTCGACGTGGGAAGCGAGCACATGCGAAAAAATCAGCAAATAAAGCAATGCTGTCAGCACGGGAGCGGCCACAGTTTGTGCCGCCACCTTCCAGAAACGCAGCACTTCCTTGTAAAACAAAGTGATGAAGCCGCGACTGGGCTTTATCTTTGTGAATAAGTAGTTCATGCAGCGCGAACTTGCTCGTGATGTTGCTCTTGCATCACACGAACAAACACATCTTCAAGATCTGGTTTGCCAATTTCAAGCTCATCAATCACGCAACCGGCATTGCGAATACGCGCCAGCATGGACTCGATCTCATCGAAATGGGCAAAACCGCACGTCCACCAGCTGCTGGAGCATTCTTGCGTTGCGCTCTCTTGCGCTACCTGCTCTTGCGTCATGCCTAGCTGGGCAGGCTTATCGCTTGTAGTACGCAGACGCAAGATATGCGAAGAAAAGCGACTGAGCAGATTACGCGTGGTATCCAGCGCAACCACTTGCCCGGCTTTGAGCATGGCGATACGCCCGCAAAGACTTTCTGCCTCCTCCAGGTAATGTGTCGTGAGCACAATCGTGTGGCCATCTTCATTGAGTCGTCGCACAAACCGCCACAAGGTCTGGCGCAGTTCCACATCAACACCGGCTGTGGGCTCGTCCAGCACAATCACTGGCGGCCGATGCACAAGCGCTTGAGCCACCAATACGCGCCGTTTCATTCCACCAGATAGCGTGCGCATATTGGCATCCGCTTTACTGGTCAAATCAAGGTTTTCAAGAATTTCATCAATCCATGCCTGACGCTGCCGACTCGGATCAATGCCATAGTATCCGGCCTGAATTTCCAGCGTTTCACGTACAGTGAAAAAGGGATCAAACACCAGCTCCTGAGGAACAACGCCTAACTGACGACGAGCCGAACGGTAATCGGTTTCCACATCAAAGCCCATAACCGCCAAACGACCTGAATCAGGACGAGACAACCCCGCAAGCAGGGAAATCAAGGTTGTTTTTCCAGCACCATTAGGACCCAGCAAACCAAAGAACTCACCCGCCTGTATCGTGAGGTCAACACCATTGAGTGCATGAACGGATCCAAACCGTTTATAGACCTGCTCAACGCGGATGGCGGGAGTCATGACAGATACGCAGATACGGGAAACGAGCCACGCAATGCGTGGTCAGTGCTGAGGCAGCAAGTCAGCTACACCGTATACCGCAGCCAAACTCAAAAAATTTGGCGGAAGATTAGCGAGTCGAATCGACTTGCCATTAAGCTTTGCAGCGCGCATCCAACCAAAAACAACCGCCAGTAGAGATGAATCAACTGAGGTTAAGCCAGTCAAATCAAACACTGCCACAGGTGAATTGCCCGCTGACAGTGTAGCTACACCCTCTGCGAGTAGCGTTGCAGCATTGGTTACCGTACCTGGGCCGGAAACTTCTACGCGATCATTGACGGTGCGAATCATTTTTTAAAAGCGACGGTATCGCCAGACTTGTTTTTCGTTTGCAGTGACTTGAGCAATCCATCAATTCCTGAGTTACGCACCTCACTAGCAAAAGATTCACGATAATTGGTCACCAGACTAATCCCTGCAACCTCGATATCGTAAATTTTCCAACTCGCATTATTCTTTTGCAGATAGTAATCCAGCTGTATCGACTTGGCACCTGGCTGTTTGATTTCCGAACGCACCTTAACGTCAGTTTCACCTGCCTTCAAGACCAGGGGTTTGACATCAATTGTCTGGTTTTTATATTCAGTCAGTGCTTTTGAATAAGTGCGAACAAGCAATGTTTGAAATTCACTAGCTAATGCCTTTTGCTGCTCAGGACTTGCTTGACGCCAGTCACGCCCCAATGCCAAACGAGTCATGTGCACAAAATCAAAATTGGGCGCAACCTTTTTTTCCACCAAGTCTGCTGCCTTTTTAGTATTTCCTGACTGAATATCCTTATCAGCGCGAACGATCTCCAACACTTCAGCACTGACAGACTTGATCAGCACATCCGGCGCCATATCGTTAGCACACACACTCGCAGCTATCAGCACACTACTAATAAAAACTACAACAGATTTCATTGCATGACCCTATATTGACAATCCAATTTCACCAGAAATCAACTTTACTGACTCTCTGCTTCTCGTGGCGCATTACCGTCATAAATCAAGCTGCGGCGACGCTGCAGATAGGCATCCCTAACATAAGAATATTTATCCAGCGCAGCTTCCTCGATGACTTTATCAGCCGGTAACAAGTCTGCACGATCGTTAATTAAACGTATCGTTGCCAAGGTGTTGCGTGTTGGCACATGATCCAAATTAGCGACTGGATCAGCTGCAACATCGAGCACTAACCCCGCCGTATCGCGAACAGTTCGCGGTCCAAACAATGGCACAACAACATAGGCACCACTACCTACACCCCAACGACCAAACGTCTGGCCAAAATCTTCATCATGTTTTTCCAGACCCATATTCGATGCCACATCCAGCACACCCAACAAACCAACCGTCGAATTAACCACCACACGGCCAAAATCGCTCACACCCTCTGCTACCTTTCCTTGCAGCAGGTTATTTACCCCGACAAAAACATCTGCAACATTGCCAAAAAAGTTGGTCACACCGGTGCGCACAGGATTTGGCAGAACAGCGTCATAGCCTTTAGCTACCGGTTTCAAGACAACTTTATCCAGCCCATCATTGAAAGAAAACACCGCCCGATTAAAACCCTCAATCGGATCTTTAGCCTCACCTGAAGTAGCACAACCTGTGGTCAAACCCACCACCAAAATCATCGACGCAAAGGATTTGACACGCACAGACAATGTTTTCATTTTAAATTTCCCGTAAAAAATAGTAACTACTCTTTGCTGCTACCGGTACCATCTTCGGCTGCTTTGCTGAACATGAATTGACTGATCAGCTTTTCAAGCACTACAGCCGACTGTGTCTTTTTAACCACATCGCCTGACTTTAACATATCGGTGTCACCACCTGCTTCAAATCCAATGTACTGTTCCCCTAGCAATCCAGAGGTGTTAATAGTGGCAAACGTATCACGCGGGAAACGGTAGCGGGTATCCAGTTGCATTTTTACCACAGCCTGATATTGCTCTGGATCAAACCGAATTTCGGAAACCCGACCAACAACAACGCCAGCACTTTTCACAGGAGCGCGGACTTTGAGACCGCCAATATTGTCAAACTTGGCTTCAATCGCATAAGTTTCTTCACTTCCTGATGCGGCAAGATTTCCAACTTTCAATGCCAAAAAAAGCAGTGCAGCCAAACCAAGTGCCACAAAAAAACCAACCCAAATATCAATCGTAGTACGAGTCATGTCATGCCCCTGTAAACATAAAGGCGGTAAGAATAAAATCGGCAGCCAAAATAGCTAACGACGACGTTACAACAGTGCGCGTAGTCGCGCCAGAAACACCTTCTGCCGTAGGGTCTGCGTCATATCCCTCAAACACAGCAACCCAACTGATGATGATGCCAAAAACAAAACTTTTAATCACCCCATTCAGAGCCTCGGTCACGGTCGATGCCCTCAGGCGCACCTAAGCCATGGGCTTGGCAAGGGCCTTCGCAGCCTCGATCACAGGTGAGGGAGTCAGCCCTGAGCAGGCCGCCTTGCTTGCCCAGAGCAGTCACTTT
>JALRCC010000034.1 GCA_023257495.1 Rugosibacter sp.
CTCGAACCGATTGCCACAGATAGTCAGGCCTTTCAAACCGATGGTTTGCATCCCACCGCCAAGGCACAACCGAAAATACTCGATCACATCTGGAAACAACTGCTCCCCTTGCTTGAATTAACGCCCGCAAAAAAATCATGACCACTCTGCCACGCGCCAATCACTTACCAACGACTGCACCAGGGAAAGCCCCTCAGCCCACCGAAACCGAAGTAGCCTACAGCCGCTTTGTGCCCAAGAGATTTCTTCAATTACTTGGGGTAGATGACATTCGCACAGTACAACTCGGTCAGCAGGTTGAGCGATCCATGACCATCCTGTTTTCGGATATCCGCGATTTCACCTCGCTATCCGAGAGCATGAGTCCACAGGAAAATTTCAACTTCCTCAATGCCTACCTGGTGCAAATGGAGCCTGTCATTGCCGCACATGGCGGGATCATCGATAAATACATCGGGGATGCCATCATGGCGCTATTCCCCAACTCGCCGGATGATGCCTTGCGTTGCAGTCTCGCCATGATGGCCAAACTTGACGAATACAACGCTGGACGGGAGCGCGCCGGTTACCAATCCATCAAGATTGGCGTCGGCATCAATACCGGCATCGTCATTCTTGGCACAGTCGGCGGCGAAGGCCGTATGGATGGCACGGTGATTGGCGATGCAGTCAATCTCGCGTCGCGGCTGGAACGGCTGACCAAAGAATATGAAGTGCCCATTTTAATCAGCGAATACACCTTGAGCAGCCTTGAAAACATCAAACCCTGGTCGCTGCGTTTTCTCGATCGCACGCACGTACGCGGCAAGCATGACAACCAATCGGTTTATGAAGTCGTTGATGCCGATCTCCCAGCACTCCGTGTTGCCAAGAAAAATACGCTCGGCACATTTCAACACGCACTGGCACACTATCATCTGGGCAATTTTGCTGCAGCCCATGAACATTTTTCGCTTTGTCTTGCTGAGGTTCCAGACGATAGTGCCGCTCGCGCCTATCTGCTTCGCTGCACCGCTGCCATGCAATCATCTCAACAAACGAACCTGCCTGCCAAGGCAACAGACTTTGTGTGGCAAGACGAATATGCTTTGGGCATCGCGACGCTGGATGTTGCCCATCAAAACTTGCTCAATGACCTCAATCATCTCACGCACCTTCTTCACACAGACACCGCCACACCCATCTCATCACTACTGACACAAATACAGGCAGCTGCTGCACAGGCTTTTTTATTGCAAGAACAGATGATGCAAGACAAAGGCTATCCATTTGCCGAGCTGCATGCACGACAACACCTGCGCTTCTTCGACTACCTCGGAGAGCTGCAAGCCGATATGGAGCGCGATGTTGCCAACCCCGTCTACCTGGGTTTTCGCATCAAAAACATGCTGACAGACTGGCTGGTCAATCACATTCTCAATACAGATCGTCACTTTTCGCATCACCTGAACGGGCGCACTGTCGATCGCATCACAGAACACCTCAGCGCACCAGTTATCGGCGAAATTCCCTAATCCCTAATGTGTCGTTGCCCGGCGTATCTTTCGCAAGCAAGATTCAAAACCCATGATGGCACATGGGTCAGCTCACGACCCATTCAGCCAGAAGACACGGAGCGCGAACAGGCATTCATCAAAAATCTATCACCCGAAACACGCTATCGCCGTTTCATGAGTACGCTGAATGAACTCTCCCCATCACAACTTG
>JALRCC010000043.1 GCA_023257495.1 Rugosibacter sp.
TCCGGCCCCAATGGGATGCAGTTTCCGGTCGATTCGTCATTTCAACTCAACTTGAATTTGTCGCTCCAATTTTTGACGGCTTGTTCAGCGGTTCCTTAACCCATTCCGGGGCATTTGAAAAATCATGCACCACCGAGGTGCAACAGAGTGGGAGTTGTTAAACAGGTAGTTGATTGGTCTTCCTTTTGAATCAAGGCATTGGCATGCCGGAGTGGCTTGAAAAAACGGGCACAAGGCTTGCTAGTGGTAACTATGAACCTCGCAGGAGATAGCGCATGCAAAAGCAAAAATTAGTGGTTGTGGGTAATGGGATGGCGGGTATACGTACCGTTGAAGAGTTGTTGAAGCTGGCTCCCGATCTTTACGACATCACGGTGTTTGGGGCTGAGCCGCACCCCAATTACAACCGTATTCTGCTCTCGCCCGTTCTGGCTGGCGAGATGACATTGGCCGACATTGTGCTGAACGATCTTGACTGGTACAAAAGCAACGGCATCACGCTGCATACAAGTAAAAAAGTTGTGAAAATCGATCGCACCGGGCGCAAGGTGATCGCAGAAGATAGCACCGGGGCGACGATGGAGGCAGCGTACGATCGCCTGTTACTGGCGACGGGTTCTGTGCCATTTATGCTGCCAGTGCCCGGGAATGATTTGCCGGGGGTGATTGCCTATCGCGATATTGCCGATACCGAAGCCATGATTGCAGCAGCGACAACGCATAAGCACGCCGTGGTCATTGGTGGTGGCTTGCTGGGCTTGGAAGCTGCTAACGGCCTCAAGCTGCGCGGTATGGATGTCACCGTGGTGCATATTGGCGAGTGGATCATGGAGCGTCAGCTCGATAAACCAAGCGCCGATATGCTGCAAGCATCGCTGGAGAGCAAGGGGCTTAAATTCCTGCTGGGCAAGCAAACGGAGATGCTGACTGCTGATGCCGCAGGTCGGGTGTGTTCGATACGGTTCAAGGATGGCGCTGAAATTCCCGCAGATTTAGTGGTCATGGCCGCAGGCATTCGTCCTAGTTCGGCATTGGCTGAGGCCGCGGGCCTGCACTGTCAGCGCGGGGTAGTGGTATCCGATACGTTGCAAACCTATGATCCACGAATTTACGCTGTGGGCGAATGTGCCGCACATCGTGGCATTGCCTATGGACTGGTTGCGCCATTGTTTGAACAAGCCAAGGTGTGCGCCAACCATCTGGCGCAAATGGGCATTGGCAGTTATAAGGGGTCTGTCACCTCTACCAAGCTTAAAGTGACCGGCGTGGATGTGTTCTCGGCGGGCAATTTCACGGGTGGCGATGGCACCGAGGATATTGTGCTGCATGACAGGAATGGGGGCGTTTACAAACGCCTGGTGATCGAAAACGATCGTCTGGTGGGTGCTGTGCTGTATGGCGATACAGGGGATGGTGGCTGGTATTTCCAGTTGCTCAAGGAAGGCCGCGATGTGAGCTTGATTCGCGATCATTTGATGTTTGGCGATGCGTTCACCAACAATCATGTTGGTGACGTGGGGCACGCCGGAAATTCCAAAGCCGCAGCCATGAGCGATGAAGCTGAAGTGTGTGGTTGTAATGGCGTGTGCAAAGGCACGATCGTCAAGGCAATTCGCGAAAAAGGTTTGTTCACGCTGGATGATGTGAAAAAGCATACCAAGGCATCGTCTTCGTGTGGTTCCTGCACTGGCTTGGTCGAGCAGATATTGGCCTCCACCATCGGGGGTGCCTATCAGGCAACAGACAGTACCACGAAGCCGATGTGTGGCTGCACGGCGCTAACGCACGGCGAAGTGCGCACGGAAATTCGTACGCAAAAATTGCTCTCGCTCGATGATGTGTTCAGCAAACTGGCCTGGCATACGCCGGATGGATGCGCCACCTGCCGTCCGGCGCTCAACTATTATCTGATTTCTACCTGGCCGCACGAGGCCAAGGACGATCCGCAATCGCGCTTCATCAATGAGCGCGCACATGCCAACATTCAGAAAGACGGAACCTACAGCGTGGTGCCGCGCATGTGGGGCGGGCTGACGACGCCGGATGAGCTGCGTCGTATTGCTAGTGTGGCAGAGAAATACCGCATTCCGACAGTGAAGGTGACGGGTGGTCAGCGCATTGATTTGCTCGGGGTGAAAAAAGAAGATTTGCCCGCTGTTTGGAAAGACCTGGATATGCCGTCGGGCCACGCGTATGGCAAGAGCATACGCACGGTGAAAACCTGCGTTGGCGCCGAGCATTGTCGTTTTGGCACGCAGCAGTCGATGAGCATGGGCGTGGATCTGGAGAAAATGCTGTTCGGCATGTGGTCGCCGCACAAGGTGAAGCTGGCCGTGTCCGGCTGCCCGCGCAATTGCGCCGAGGCTGGCATCAAGGATATTGGCGTGATCGGTGTTGATTCGGGGTGGGAGCTGTATGTCGCCGGTAATGGGGGCATCAAGACCGAAGTTGCCGAGTTTTTGTGCAAGGTGACGACACGTGAAGAAGTGCTGGAATATTCTGCCGCCTTCCTCCAGCTTTACCGCGAAGAAGGCTGGTATCTAGAACGCACGGTACATTACGTGCAACGCGTCGGCCTGGATTATGTGAAGCAGCACGTGGTGGCTGACGCTGATAATCGCAAGGCTTTGCATCAGCGCTTGCTATATGCCTTGCAGGGTGTGATTGACCCGTGGCGTGAGCGTTTGCCCAGTGAAGCCCCGCCTCAGTTGGCAGCGGAATTTACGCCGTTGCCTGTTCCCGTTGAAACCATTTGAATTGTATAGTTTGCAGGAGAGCATTTTGAGTACATGGCATAAAGTGTGTCGTCTGGAAGAAATTCCTCGGCGCGGTAGCCGGGTGGTGCCGCACGAAGAGGTGAGTATTGCGGTATTCCGCACAGCAGACGATGAAGTCTTTGCACTGCGCGATGCGTGCCCACACAAGGAAGGCCCGCTGTCGCAAGGCATCGTGCATGGGCATCGCGTGACTTGTCCGTTGCACGGCTGGAATCTCGAGTTATCCAGTGGTGAAGCCTGCGCGCCCGATGAAGGCAGTACCAAGACGTATCAGGTGCGCGTTGATAATGGTGTGGTGCTGTTAGCGCTTTGAGGCTGGATGGGTGATGGGTGCTATGGAATCCGTTGTGGAATCCACGATTGAGTCGCAGGTGAGCGAAACACGCTCCGTCTGCTGCTATTGCGGGACCGGTTGCGGCGTGATTATTGAAAAAGTCGGCGTTGGTGAGACGGCGAAAATCATCAATGTGCGCGGCGACCCCGATCATCCGGCCAACTTTGGGCGCTTGTGCAGCAAGGGCTCCAGCCTGCATCTCACCACGCAGCGCACGGGCCGCGCCTTGGTGCCGGAACTGCGCACATCGCGCACCGTATCACGAGCGCCGACTTCTTGGGATACGGCACTGGAGACGGCTGCCGAACGCTTCGCTGCAATCATCCGGCAGCATGGGCCGGATGCGGTTGCCTTCTATATTTCTGGCCAGTTATTGACCGAGGATTACTACGTCTTCAACAAACTGGCGCGGGCGCTTATCGGCACGAATAACATCGATTCCAACTCGCGTTTGTGCATGTCCTCTGCTGTGGCAGGTTACAAGGCGACGCTAGGGTCGGATGCGGTGCCCTGCAGCTATGACGACATTGCCTTGAGTGATTTGTTTTTGCTCGCTGGCAGCAATACCGCCTGGGCGCATCCGATTGTGTTCCGCCGCATTGAGGATGCGAAGGCGAAAAATCCGGAACTCAAAATCATTGTTGTCGATCCGCGCCGCACCGATACAGCCGCGATGGCTGATTTGCATCTGGCCATCACGCCGGGCAGTGATGTGATTCTGTACAGCGCCATGCTGCATGTGATGCTGTGGGAAGGACTGGTGGATGAAGCCTTTATCGCGGCGCACACCACGGGTTTTGCTGCCGTGCGCGACAAGGTGCGCGAACTCACCCCTGCGGCGGCGGCCCCGACATGCGGCGTGGCCGCAGAGGATATTGTCAAGGCTGCGCGGTGGTTCGGTCAGGCTAAAGCGCCGCTGTCGATGTGGTGTCAGGGATTGAATCAATCCACGCATGGCACGAGCAATAATGCCGCGCTAATCCACCTGCATCTGGCGACAGGAAAAATCGGTCGTCCCGGCATGGGGCCGTTTTCGCTCACCGGTCAGCCCAATGCCATGGGTGGGCGTGAAGTCGGGGCGATGGCGAATTTGCTGCCGGGGCACCGTAATTTGCTGGATGCCGCTGATCGTGAAGCCTTGGCTGCGCTGTGGGGCGTGTCCGGTATTCCCGACCAGCCAGGCAAAACGGCAGTCGAATTGTTCGATGCCGTGCATGAAGGAAAAATCAAGGCGGTGTGGATTGCCTGCACCAACCCGGCGCAGTCCATGCCTGACCAAACGAGCGTGCGCGAAGCGCTGGTCAAGGCGGAATTCGTCGTGGTGCAAGAGGCCTATGCGGATACTGAAACGGTGGCCTTTGCTGATCTCTTGCTACCTGCCACGAGCT